>LBTS01000010.1 GCA_000992165.1 Candidatus Moranbacteria bacterium GW2011_GWC2_37_8
CCTTTTCAAATCTGCTGCAGTCAACCATCTTCGCATTCAGGAGCTCATGAAAAATCCTGATGGAACCTATCAATTGACTGTGAAATTCGGTTCATATTCAGAACTTAAAAATTATCAAAAAAAACTTAGGCGTCTCACGGTTAGTCTTTCTTCGGCTGTGGCAATGGTCGCGGTGGCTGTGATTGTGGCGCCGTATGTGATGAATCCGAACCGTTCGAGTGCGGCAAATTATTCTTGGGTTCAAGCTAGTTGGGATGCGGTTGGAAATATAGGTGCGACAATTGAACATCCAGCACAGGGTACAACATATGTCTCCAAAGAAAATATTGATATTGCTGATAATATTCCTGATAGTACAAAAGATTTGAAATTGGCTGCAATTGCAGGACAGAAGAAATATACCAACACTGGAAATCAAGATGACTCTGGAGCATTGGATGGAGGATTTAATATGTCTGGCGCTGATTTCCAGGGCGGTAATGTAGCATTGGGATCTGATGCAGGAGGAAATCTTCAGCTCGGAACAGCTGCAATTTCGGTTGATGCTGCGAGAATAGCAACGAGAGGTAATCACTCCCTTGCGATCAAAACCGACGGAACTCTTTGGGCATGGGGGCGCAACACCAATGGACAATTAGGAGATGGCTCCAATACGCACAGAACCACCCCCGTCCAAATCGCCGCTGACTCCACCTTTTCCTCTGTCGCCGCCGGGGAGGTACACTCTTTAGCGATCAAAACCGATGGTACGCTCTGGGCATGGGGATCCAACACCAGTGGACAATTAGGAGATGGCTCCACTACACAAAGAATCACCCCCGTCCAAATCGCCGCCGGCTCCACCTTCTCTGCTATTACCGCGGGAGAGGTTCACTCCCTTGCGATCAAAACCGACGGAACTCTTTGGGCATGGGGAAATAATGCTAACGCACAATTAGGAGATGGCTCCACTACACAAAGAATCACCCCCGTCCAAATCGCCGCCGGCTCCACCTTCTCCGCTGTCGCCGCGGGAACTAATCACTCGCTAGCCCTTAAAACCGGCGGAACTCTTTGGGCGTGGGGAGCCAACAGCAGTGGACAATTAGGAGATGGCTCCACTACACAAAGAACCACCCCCGTCCAAATCGCCGCCGGCTCCACCTTCTCTACTATAGCCGCCGGGTGGGATCACTCGCTAGCCCTTAAAACCGGCGGAACTCTTTGGGCGTGGGGGCGCAACATTTATGGACAGGTTGGAAATAATTCGACTACCAACAGAACCACCCCCGTCCAAATCGCCGCCGGCTCCACCTTCTCCGCTGTCGCCGGTGGAAATAATCACTCCCTTGCGATCAAAACCGACGGTACGCTCTGGGCATGGGGGTCAAACGCCTATGGACAATTAGGAGATGGCTCCACTACGCAAAGAAACGCCCCCGTCCAAATCGCCGCCGGCTCCACCTTTTCCGCAATTTCTGGTGGAATTGATAGTTCTGTTGTAATAAAACCAGACGGCACACTCTGGGCGTGGGGAGTTAACTACTATGGACAATTAGGGAACGATTCCTACATAAATAGTAGTATCCCTGGTAAAATAAAGGCTAGTTCAAGTAGCACTACGGGGTTTGTAAACGCCTCCATCCTGAGCGCCGGGCCCCTGGGGGCTCGTTCGATGGCCATTAAAACAGACGGCACACTCTGGGCGTGGGGATACAACAGTACTGGGGAACTGGGAGATGGAAGCACCACGAATAGGAGAACTCCATATAATGTGGCCGCCGGCTCCACCTTTTCCGCTGTCGCCAGTGGGCAAAACCACTCTGTGGCAGTTAAGACAGATGGTACGCTCTGGTCATGGGGGGATAGTACCTACGGGCAAATAGGGGATACTTATACCGCCCAAAGAACCGCCCCCGTCCAAATCGCCGCCGGCTCCACCTTCTCCACTATAGCCGCCGGCTTCGCTCACTCCTTGGCCATTAAAACAGATGGTACGCTCTGGTCATGGGGGTACAACAGCAATGGACAATTAGGAGATGGCTCCATTACGCAAAGAAACGCCCCCGTCCAAATCGCCGCCGGCTCCACCTTCTCCGCCATTTCAGCCGGGCAGTATCACTCGCTAGCCCTTAAAACCGACGGAACTCTTTGGGCATGGGGAGCCAATAGTAGCGGACAATTAGGAGATGGCTCCATTACGCAAAGAACCACCCCCGTCCAAATCGACGCCGGCTCCACCTTCTCCGCTGTCGCCGCCGGAAGCTTTCACTCTTTAGCGCTTAAAACAAACGGAACTCTTTGGGTATGGGGAAGTAACGGATATGGACAACTGGCAGACGGAACCTTTAATCAAAGAACCACTCCATTTAATGTGGCCTCCGGCTCCACCTTCTCCGCCATTGCCACAGGAAACGGTCACTCGCTTGCCCTTAAAACCGACGGAACTCTTTGGGGGGCCGGAAGTAATAGCTTAGGGGCGCTAGGGACTGGAGGCCCTCTTGTTAATACGACTGAGCTCGTCCAAATCGCTGCCGGCTCCACCTTTCCAATTATCACAGCTAATGTGTATCATTCTCTAGCAATCAAAACAGACGGTACGCTCTGGGCGTGGGGGTATAATAGTAGTGGGCAACTAGGGGATAATACCGCTACACAAAGAACCACCCCCATTCAAACACAAGTATATACATACAGCGACTTCAGTGTATTGGGAGATGTGTCATATTTCGCAAATGGAACATACACTTCGCCAGTAATCAACACGGGTCAGAAGAATCAGAGCTGGGGAAATATGATTTGGAATGCGGCGTTGCCGACAAATCGTACGCTTGCTATTAAGGCGCGTTCATGCGACGATGCAGCATGTTCCAGCGCTGAAACTATCAATGAAGCTGCAACTAAGGCCTGGACAAATTGCGGCGAGCTTTCTTCAGTGGATGGTGCAAATTCAGTATCACTGACTTCCGCATCTCCAAATTGTATTACCAATGGAGATAGATATATACAATATCAAGCAATTTTCGGTGGAACCAATATAACTGCAACTCCGAAGCTTTATGATATTGCACCAAGTTTCAATTATTACTCAACAACTCTCCAAAAACTCATTTCATCTCCTTTTAATTCAACGGATAAATACACCTCAATTGGCAACCTGACTTGGAACGCAACTGATGATGCTGCGCAAGGAACAATTGAATTTCAAATAAGAACAGCAAATTCGCAAGCAAATCTGGCGACGGCTAAGTGGTGCGGACCGACTAAGTGTGCCGAAGATCCAAATTTGCCGGGTGGAAAAATGGCTGATGCTGTTACTGATAGTGACTTTTATATCAGTAAAACTGGAAACACGATCAATTCTTTGCAATCAGATCATAATGACAATCAATGGCTTCAATACGCATTGTTCATAAAATCAGCAGAAGGAAATGAATCGCCGATTCTTTCTGACGTAACAACTTCTTTTGCTTTTAATAATCCTCCAAGCGTTTCTTTGTTGCCTAACGCTCCAAATCAAATTTCTGGTGGAATTGATAAAGGTAAAATCAAAGTAGAATATCAAATGTCTGACACTGAGCAGTTAAGTGCGCAAACTCGTCTTTTCTATCAACCAGGTGAAATCGTAGTTGGCGGAACTGGCATCAACGAAAATGGATTGGAGGATATTATGCTTACGCACGACGAAGGAATTGTAATCCCAAATTCTGGGACAATTTTAGTTGATCAAGAATTGATTGCATATAGTGGAATAGTAGTAAATAGTCCAACGCAAGCTACACTTACTGTTACTGGCAGGGCGCAGCAATTTGCTGCAGGCGCTTTTATGAATGCAAGCGAGTTTCATCTTGTTGGCGCGAAAGTATTTTTTTCAGCTCTAAATCCAACGGGGCAAATCAATGCTCTTTATAACACTGATTCAACCACGTATTCCACGCTGTGGAATGCCAAGTCTGACGCCACTTTTGATTTGGATGGAAAAAAGTGGACAAAATTCCGTGTGGCACTGGCCGCAAATGATGGATATGAATTAGATGGTCGTCGCACAGGCGTGGCAATCAGCGATGAGTTTGTGGTTGATTTTGGAAAACCCATCATTGAAAATATTACTTCGACTACCACTGACGGGAAGTATAGTGTGGCAACCGGAGTTGATATTAACGTGACAATTAATTTTGTAGATAGCGAGGGCAGCGCGAAAAATGTCACCTCAACTGGCACGGTTAACATTGTTTTGGAGACAGGAGACAATGATTATAACTGCTTGGTTTCTGAAATTACAATTCCAAGCAGTAGCGCAGTATGTTCATATCAAGTAAATGATGGAGATGCTAGCAACGATCTGAATGCAAAATCAGTCTCGGGAAATATTGTTGATCAGTTCGGTAATGCTTTATCGCCGCTTACAATTCCTCAAGATAATAATCTGGCGGATCTTAAAAATATCATTATTGATACTGCTGCTCCAGTTGTAGACAATATCACACCAGTAGCAAATGCTTTCATAAATTCAACAACGTCTGCTGAAAATGGATCAGATATTTCATACACCACTAATGAAACCTTGATAGCTGGATCATATATTAAATTCACTTCAACATCCGGCACCGATATTGGAACGCTATACACCTGTACACTACAGGGAACTGCTCTTAATAGTGGAACGCATAATAATTTTGAATTAAAATCAGATACGAATAATTGTGTCGAAGCTCAAACTGCACTTAATGATGAATCAATTTATACATTTACAATTCATGCTATTGATGAAGCAAGTAATGCCATGGATGCAACAAACTTGGGAATAACTTTCGACACAATTAATCCTAGTGCTTCATTAGTTTCTCTAGTAAACGATTTGTTTATCAACTCAGTTACTAGTGCTAATGGGGGTTCTGACATTTCCTATAATCTTAGTGAGGAATTGCAAGCAGGTACATATCTAAAATTTACTCGTACTGATGGAATTGTAGATGTAGGTTCTCCAAGAACTTGTAATTTAACTGGAACGGAATTAGATGAAGGTGAGCACAATAACGTAGATCTGGATGCTGTTTGTGGAGGTTTTTCTCTTGTTGATGGCACTGTCTATTCTGTTGATATGCGTGCAATAGATTTGGCAGGTAACGAAAGTAACGCATCGCAAAAAACTAATATCACATTTGATCAAACAGCACCAATTTTGCTTTCTTTCACTTCTGATAAAGCTAACGTGACAGCGCAGGCTGCTTATGGAAAAGATGAGGTTATTGATATCCGTGCGGTCTATAATGAACCCTTGAACACTGGTTCGACAGTTACTGTTCAATTGGAGAATAGTGCAAACCCAGCTGTGAATGTTGTCTTAAGTAATATTGAAAATGTTAATGAAAAAGGAATTTTGTATGGAACCTTTACGGTTGACGGTCCGAGAAAAGGATATGATACGCAAGATTTAAACATCCATTCGGTTGTATTTGAAAATGCTGTGGACATGGCAGAAAATGCAAAGTCTAATTCAACTGTTTCTGCACTTTCACAAGGAAACTTGGCTGACAATAAAGATATCGCAATTGACACGGGAACTCCGATTCTTATGAGTTTCTCTGCTAAAAAACCCCCATCCACAACATCTGGGTCATTTAAGGATGAATCATTAAGAATCACAGCCACGTATTCCAAGCCGATTGAAACTGGCTCGATAACAATTCATCTTAATACGGAAGATGGAGTGGAAGATAATGCTGATATTTTGCTAAACAACATTTCAGGCTCCACTATATACGGAGACTATGCGATATTATCAGGCGATAATGCTGAGAGCCTCAATGTTTCTCGCATCACAGCCCAAAGTGCAACGGATTTTAAAGGCAATCCACTTACCAATACTGGAACCATGAGTGAGTACGACGCATATTTTGCAGCACTTCCGGGAGAAAGTATTTCTGCCGTAATAAATATCTCCAATATTCAAGTCGATACCACTTCTCCAGCCTTGGGCACCTCTGCAATCTCATATGCGGTAACTAAAACAAACAGCCAAACTCCGACTGCGACTCTTTCAGTAACTGACAATTTTAATCTTTCCGACGGAACCATGCAGTTCTCACTCAATGGAGGAACCAGTTGGTGCGCTGCTATTCCGTTTGCATCTTCGTATGCATTCGATGTTACGAATTCTTCTTGTGGAGGAAATTCTACTAACGAAATCAAGGTAGTCACTGCGAAATTCATAGATCAAGCTGGAAACGAAAGTTCCACTGCAGATACCACAATTGAATATGACAACAGTAAGCCGGTTCTAGAAAAGATTACTGCTGAACAGGGAAGTGGAATTTATGGTCCAGGATCACAAATAAAATTGATTGCGCAATACAATGAAACGCTGGTGGCTGGTTCAAATATGACAATCCAACTTAATAATGGAAAACAGATTTTACTGGACGAGATTGAAAACAATAATCAACTTGTTAAGACTTATACGGTCGGAGTAACTGGAGCATTGGAAGATACTGAAAAACTGAAAGTTGCCTCAATAATCAGTCAGAATGTTTCGGATACTGCTAATCCGACAAACACTCAAGATTCAACCAGTCTTTCCGGAATCACGGACGATATTGATTCCAATAGTATCGTTATCGTGGTTGATACAACTGCTCCGGCTGGAACAATTACTATCGACCGCAGTGCAACTTCAGGACAAATCGTGATAAGTGCAACTGACGTAAACGGAATGGATGAAGCTGAAGTTGAAATTAAAACCATCGATAGCTCCGTTGGTTGCGGTTTTACGAATGCCTGGACTCCATACGCCGGAAAAGAAATTATGGATTTGGTTGAAATAAATGCCAGCGCTATCAAAGGTTGCGTGCAATTCAAAGACAAATCAGGAAACATTTCCGAAACTGTCTCAACTGTGACTCCTGAAACTCCTTCAAATATCCAGCTCGATGATGTTTCCAATGTTGGTCTTACTCCGCCATTTTTTGGTTCAATCTTTACTTGGCAAAAACCTGCCAACTTCGGACAGGATAATGTCTTTTCTCGATATGAGGAATTGAGATGTGAATCACCTGATGGAGAAGATTGTGTTCCTGAGAAAAACAGTTCTCTCTATGTTTCAGATTCAGATTTAAACTATTACTTTAACACCGGTCTTATTGCTGATAAGAAATATTGCTACCAAGTTCGTTTTAGGGATATTCACGGAAACTATTCAAAACTTTCCGAAATAGAATGTTCAGTTACGGGTCAAGCTCCAGCTGTTGTTGATTCTGCGGTTAATGTGGTTTCGGGTCAGGATAATGATATTGTAATCTCTAGCATAACGGAAACAAGCGCAAAAGTAAGTTTTAAAACACAAGACACAGCGCATAGTAATAAACCGATTCCTAGCAAGGCAATCGTTCAAGCTTACAGCAACCCGGAGCTTACGCAACTTGTGGCAACTTCGCCTGAAGAATCTGACTATTTGGTAAATCATGAGATTACGATTGCGGGTCTCTCCGCAGGAATTCAATATTATCTCAAGATTACAGCTACAGATTCTTCGGATATCAATAATTCTAATCGCACGACAACATTGGGATACGTTTCTGATATAAGCACTCCATATTTGACATTCATAACTATTGGAGAATTGAAAACAATCAGTGACGTCAAAGAAGCATTGATTACTGATGCTAAGGCGGTCATTACTTTTAAGACAAATCAAGATGCCAAATGTTTCATTGATTTCAAGGATAGCCTGTCTGCAACTTACAATGATCTTTCCGCTAATATTGAAGCTGATTATGCGAAAAACCATTCCATTACCCTGACCCAACTCATAGCTAAGACATCTTATGATTATAAGATAACCTGCGCGGATAGCAAGATTGCTATTGTCACGTCTGCTGAATATCATTTCATAACTTCTGAAAAAGGCATGACGCAAGGGGAATTGGACGCAACAAGAGATAGTTCAGTACCTGAAATCAGTAATATTGCACTTATGACGGTGACAGGTGAAAACGCGACGATCACTTGGACTACACATGAGGTGGCAAATAGTGTGGTGCTCTATGAAGCTGAGGGAAATGATTTTGTGATGGTAGCGGGAGATTCGACAGTAATGACTGATGTTTCTAAATATGCATCAACACATACTGTTAATGTACGGAATTTGATACCAGCTTCAAAATATTTATTCAGTGTCATGTCAGCTGATGCTTCAGGAAATATCGGTCAGTCCGCGCAATCGACCTTTACCACAAAAGAACCGTCATCACTTTCTTCAATAAAGGTTCTTTCAAAGGCATTGGGTCAAGCTACGATATCTTGGACTACTGGAAGTGCCACATCTTCTTTAGTGGAATACGGCCTCACAACTTCCTATGGAAGCATAAAAGAAGATAGTTCAAAAGTTAAAGAACATTTGGTTACGCTTTCTGATTTGACTCCTGGAGAAACATATCACTTCCGAGTTAAAGGCGAAGATGAGGAGCAAAATACTTTCGCCTCATCCGACATAACCTTCCAACCGAAGTCTCCACCAAAAATTTCTGGTTTCAAAATTGATTCAATAACTGAACATGGTGCAATTGTGACTTATTCAACAAATGTACCAACCGATTCATTGGTAACATATAGTGATGTTGAAGATGAGAATAATTCTGGATTCCAAGGACGTCCAGAAATTGCAACCAAACACGAAACTAAACTCAAGGACCTTTCAAGTGGTACAGAATTCTCAGTGAAACTTAAGGTTAGAGATGAAGAAGGTAATGAAACAGAAGAAACATTTCCAAATTTTATAACTACGAAAGATGAGGCTCCGCCAAAAATTGATCGCGTAAAAACTGACAGCGCCCTTACTCAAAACGACAAGGTCCAAGCTATCATATCTTGGTCAACAGACGAGCTATCGACAGGTGACATCCTTTACAAAGAAGGAAAAGCTGGCGATGAAAAGAAATTTGAAGTAAATTCGGCTCTGTCATTTTCACACATCGGCGTCATCACGAGCTTTAAGTCAGGCGTAGTTTATTATTTCAAGGTAAAATCAACGGATTCTGCTGGAAACACCGTGACTTCTAGTGATTACGCACTTCTAACTCCAAAACAAAGACAGAACATCATTCAAGTGATTATTGGAAACTTCACAGACATATTCGGATGGGCTAAGTTTTAGGAATTAGTAAAAATAGGAAGTAGGAGGTAGGAAAATTGTGCTATTGCTCAAAGAGAAATATAGTATCAACAAAATCGAGGCTTCGGCTCCGATTTTGTTGATTAAAAATGTTCTTTGAAGTTTACTTAATTATATGATATTATTATTGTAAGTAACTGTTTCTAAAAATAAAAAAACAAATTAAAAAATAGAAATAAAAATGGCTGAGCCATGCATAAAAGTTGACCAATTACGGGTGATATATAACAAAGGAAAGTCTAACGAAGTTCGTTCGTTGGACGGTGTTAGTGTGGAAATTTATCCGGAAGAATATATTATCATCTATGGACCTTCCGGTTGTGGAAAATCAACCTTACTTTATGGTATTTCAGGACTTCAGGCTCCATCTTATGGTGACGTCGTGGTGCAAGGAAAAAATCTTGCGCAAATGTCTAAGCGTGAAAAAGTTGAATTTCATCAAACGAGTATCGGAATGGTTTTTCAGGCTTTTTATTTGATTGAAACTCTAACTGTTTTGGATAATGTTTGTTTGCCGAAAGTATTTCGTGGCGAAGGCTTAAAAGAAAGACGCGAAAAGGCCATGGAATTGCTGAGACGTTTTGGAATTGCTGAGCAAGCAGATAGGTTTCCAGCCCAACTATCCGGCGGTCAAAAACAGCGTGTTTCTATTGCTCGCGCCTTGGTGAATAATCCTGACATTATTTTGGCTGACGAACCGGTGGGAAATCTTGATTCTGAATCAGCTCAAAATGTATTGGATATTTTTAAGGAAATTAATGGGCAAGACAAAAAGACTTTGATTATGGTAACGCATAATCCTGATCATTTGGTATATGCTGACCGCATAATCCACATGAAAGATGGGAAAAAAGTCAGTGAGGAAATCAATCACGACAAGCGTCCTAAGGAAGCACTGAAGAAAGAAATTGCTGAAACTCCTGAAGAAATATCAAGTGAACTAAAACTATTGATGCGAACATTTAAAAATCTTTCCCTTCAACAAGTTGGAGTGTTATTGATTCCATTCAAAGCCAAGCAATTACTTTCCCATATAATATCTGAACTTAATGAAGAGCAGATTAGCAGTGCGGAAAACATTTTAAAGGAATTCTTGTTTAAAAATATTGATAGTGGTTTATTAGCTGAGAAATTAGATCTAGATTTTGATAAAGGTGGCGCTGGTTGGAACAAAATGCGAGCTGTCAGTTTTACAGATAGGGTGCAAAAAATTATAGCGCAAACTGAATATCTCAATAGGGAAGAAGAAGCAAGCGTGGTGAATTTTTCAGATTACCTAACATCAACTTATCATTTGAAATTGGATGAAGACATTGTGCTAAGATTTAGAGCATTCATAAAGCTGCGCACGGAAAATAAAATTGACCGCTTTGGTTTACAGCAAAGATTGGATGCACCGAAAACATTAGGTGGTGTGGGGTTATACAAAGGAACTGCAGAAAAAGTTGTGCGAGAAGTGGAACTGATTATGCTTCTTAAATACTCAGCATAAGACAAGAATCATGAATCAAGAATTATGAATCAAGAGGTACGGATTCATAATTCATAATTCATAATTCGTAATTCATTTATTGCTTATTATGCGCTTTATAGATTTATTCAAATTATCGACTCGTATGTTCAAAGCGAGAACGTCTAGGACGCTCTTGACTGTTTTGGGTATGAGTATCGGTATAGCTGCGATTTTATTTTTGGTTTCCTTGGGATACGGTTTGCAGAAAACGTTGTTGGAAAGAATTACGACTTCTGATTCGCTTCTTACCCTTGATGTTTCTGAAGCAAAATCTGGAATAGTTTCGCTGAATAGAGATATGATAAAAAAAATAGAAGAGATGAATGGAGTTGATGAAGTTAGTCCTGCTTTTCAAATTATAACGCAAGGTCGTCTAGATGATTTATCAGCGGATTTGACGACAATCGGATCTAAACCATCTTTCTTGAAATTGGGAGGATTTAAAGCGAGTAAGGGAGTACTTTTATCTGAAGATAATAAAAATGGTATTGTGATAAGTAGTGCTGTTGCTCAGGTTTTTGGAAAAACAGTGGATGAGATGATGGGCAAGGAAATGTCCTTTTCCTTTTTCGTGCCTAAAACTATTGCGCCAGTCGAAGGTGAAGCTGCTGCAGATGTCGCAGCTACTGAAAGTGATTCGGTAGCGCAATCTGAATTTAACAGAGTTGATAGCGATATAAAATATACTATAGTGGGCGCAATAGATGGCGAGGATAATATTGTTTATCTAAATGCTTCTTCGCTTGACGCTCTTAATATTGATCGTTACGGTCAGGTGAAAGTAAAAACAAGTTCAAATGGCGAAATGACAATTATTAGAGATACTATTTTGGAATACGGCTTGCTGGTTTCTTCTCTTTCAGATACGGTGGATCAAGCAAATCAAATATTTAAAGTCTTGCAAATTATTCTGATGCTCTTTGGTGTTATAGCCTTGGTTGTTTCTGCTATTGGTATGTTTAACACTATGACCATCACCTTACTCGAAAGAACAGAAGAAATTGGAATTATGAAATCAATTGGAGCTTCCGACCTTTCCATTTCGGTTATGTTTTTCATGGAATCGGCTATCATGGGATTTTTAGGAGGATGCGCTGGAGTTTCAATAGGTTGGCTCGGAGGACTCGGCTTCAACACTGCAATAAATATGGTAGCTACCAGATTTGGCGGACAAGCGGTAAGTTTGTTTTATAGTCCAACATGGTTCGTGTTGGCAATTCTTGGGTTTTCCGCTGTAGTAGGTTTCATGACTGGTTATGTTCCTGCCAGGCGCGCCAGTAAGATTGATCCTTTGGACGCGCTGAGATACAAGTAGAATGTATTATGTATAGTGTAGAATGTATAAAGTATAAATGCATTTCGAATCCATACATAATACTTTATACAAAATACATTATACATTATATCTGAGCAATAGTTGCTCTTTTTTGTTATTAAAGGCTATAATATTGACATGAAGTTATTATACGGAAAACCTGTTGCTGACAAGATTCTTGATAATCTGAAAGCAGAAATTTCAAAAGAAACTGTAAAGCCTGGGCTCGCAGTTATTTTGGTTGGGGATGATAAAGCATCTCATATATATGTGAATCTTAAGGAAAAGAAAGCCCAGGAAATTGGAATGAATTTCTTTCGTTTTGATCTTTTGAAAAATGTCACTCAAGGAGAAATTATTGAGCGAATTGAAATGCTAAATAATGACCGTATGGTCAATGGAATTATTGTGCAGCTTCCTTTGCCGGAAGGATTTGATACTGAAAAAATCATAACAAGTATTGACCCTAAGAAGGATGCTGATGGATTCCATTTGGAGAACACAAAGAAATTCTTGTTTGGGAAAGGGGATATCTGGCCAGTTTTTCCGCGCGCTATCGTTAGTCTCCTGGAGAGTAGTAAGGAGGATATTGTTGGAAAAAAAGCGATTGTTGTGGCTAACTCGCAAGAGTTTGGTAGTATAATGGTTGCAGCTTTAAACCAAAAAGGCTTAGAGGCTGAATATGTCATTTCAAATGATATATCTTCAAATCTTGGGAAAATAGAGGGCGCTGATGTCGTGGTAAGCGCTGTGGGCTCGCCAGGGCTCTTGAAGGGCCAAATGTTTAAAAGTGGCTCCATTGTTATTGATGGAGGCATCGAGAAGGTTGGCGAACAAGTTTTTGGCGACGTAGATTTTGGCTCAACAGAAGGCCTTTCGGGATTTATTACTCCTGTTCCAGGCGGTGTTGGGCCGCTAACGATCGCATGCCTTTTGGAAAATACATACTTGGCATTCAGGAATCAGCCTTAAAAGTCACTTTTCTACTGCAATTTTCAAATTCCGGCTGCAAAACTTTCAGTCTCGTCATGTTACCTATGGGTAGCATTCCTCAACCTTCAAGTCTTTCGCGCGGAATTTGAAAATTTCGTGAACGAAAAGACTTTCACGGCTGATTCTAGGCTCAACAGAAATAAATTGTTATATTGTTAAACTGTTAAATTGTTGGGTTTATACATTGCTAAATTGCTTTTTAATTGCTAACATAAAGGAAATTAGCGGTTTTTAACAATGTAGCAATATAACAGTTTAGCAATATAATTTATATGAAATACGAACCAAAAAATATTGAAAAGAAATGGCAGCAATATTGGGAAGAAAAAGGAATCAATAAAAATTATTCTCGAGAGAAGAAATTTTATGCTTTGGATATGTTTCCATATCCATCAGGAGTAGGTCTTCACGTTGGTCATCCGAAAGGTTACATCGCAACTGACGTTGTGAGCCGTTTCAAAATGCTTAACGGTTTCAGTGTTCTTCATCCAATGGGTTGGGATGCTTTCGGTCTTCCTGCTGAAAATTATGCGATAAAGAATAAAAGTAATCCTAATGTTTTTACTGCTAAAAGTATAGCAACTTACAAGAAGCAACTGGAAATGTTCGGATTTACTTACGATTGGGATAGAGAGATTAACACTACGGATCCTGAATATTACAAATGGACACAATGGATTTTCTTGAAACTTTTTGAAAAAGGTTTGGCTTATGAGTCAAATGCTCCTATTAATTGGTGTCCTAGTTGCAAAACAGGACTTTCAAATGAGGATTTGGAAAATGGAAAGTGCGAAAGATGTGGCAGCGACGTGGAGCAAAAACCAATGCGACAGTGGGTTTTGAAAATGACTGAATATGCAGACAGACTTTTGTATGACTTGGATAGTCAGGATTTGGACTGGGAAGACATGATTGTCCAGCAGCAGAAAAATTGGATTGGCAGAAGTGAAGGTGTTCAATTCGAAATAAAAATTAAGGACTCTGAAGAAAAAATCGAAGTCTATACTACAAGAATCGATACGGTTTTCGGAATTACTTATGCGGTTGTTGCTCCTGAGCATGAGATTATTGAAAAAATAAAAGAAAAAATCTCTAACTATTCCGAAGTCGAAAAATATATTGAAGATGCAAATAAAAAAACGAACTTAGAAAGAACAGAACTTCAAAAGGAAAAAACTGGTGTGAAATTGGAAGGTGTGAAAGTTGTAAATCCCTTCACTAAGGAAGTCATCCCTCTTTTTGTGGCTGATTATGTTCTGGGTGGATACGGAACAGGCGCAGTTATGGCAGTTCCAGCACATGATGAAAGAGATTTTGAATTTGCATTCAAACAAGGTCTTGATGTTATTGAAGTTGTATTGGGAGGAATTATTTCAGAGAAAGCTTTTACTGAAGATGGAATACTTATTAATTCTGATAAATATGACGGACTTACCTCCGAGCAAGCACGAGAAAAGATGGCTGACTGGCTTGAGAAAGAAGGAATTGGAAAAAGAAAAGTGAACTATAAAATGAGGGACTGGGTATATTCTAGGCAGCGTTATTGGGGAGAGCCGATTCCAATTATTCACTGCGAAAAGTGTGGCGCTGTTGGTGTGCCTGAAGAGCAATTGCCAGTCACGCTTCCTGATGTTGAAAATTATGAACCGACTGGAACAGGTGAATCGCCCTTAGCAAATATTCATGAATGGGTGAACACCACTTGTCCAAAATGTGGCGGCAGCGCTAAACGTGAAACTAACACGATGCCGCAATGGGGTGGATCTTCTTGGTATTATCTTCGTTACATTGATCCAAAAAATGATAAAGAATTAGTTAGCAAAGAACTTGAAAAAGAGTGGATGCCAGTTGATTTATATGTGGGAGGCGCTGAGCATGCGACCAGACATCTTTTGTATGCAAGATTCTGGCATAAATTTTTATATGACATTGGAGTTGTTTCCACGACTGAACCGTTTAAAAAATTAGTGCACGTAGGACTCATTATGGCTGAAGATGGAAGGAAGATGAGTAAACGTTGGAATAATGTTGTTAATCCTGATGATGTTATTGCAGAATTTGGAGCGGATTCCATGAGGCTTTACGAAATGTTTATGGGTCCTTTTTCACAAAGCGTTGCTTGGAGCACTGCTGGTGTTAAAGGTGTGCGAAAGTTTTTGGATAAAGTGTGGAAGTTACAGGGGCGAATCATGAATCATGAATCAGGAATCAAGAATAAGAAAATTGATTCATTGGTGCATAAAACTATAAAAAAAGTTGGTGAGGATATTGAAAATTTCAGATTCAATACCGCAATTTCTGCGATGATGATTTTAGTAAACGCAATGGAAAAGGAATCGCAATTATCGGTTACTAGTTACGAGTTACTGATTACTATCCTATCTCCGTTTGCTCCACATATTGCGGAAGAGATTTGGCAAGAAAAACTTGGAAATAAGCAGTCAATTTTCTTGGCATCTTGGCCACAATTTGATGCTGATTTAGCAAGAGATGAGGAGATGGAAATAGTTGTGCAAGTGAACGGAAAAGTTCGCGAGCGACTGATGGTGGCCGCTGATGTGACGGAAGATGAAATCAAAGAAACTGCTCTTGAGAGTGAAAAGGTAAAGGTTTTCACTGAAGGAAAAGAAATTAAAAAAGTAATTTTCGTGCCCGGCAAACTACTGAATATAGTCATTTAAGTATTCTAGCTGTGGTGTTGGATTGCTCGATCGTTTTCATTTTTTGAGCACGCTTTTGGATAAAATACTCAATATCCAAAAGCTCAAGGGATACTGTCGTATCTATTGGCCAAAAATAAAAACGATCTCACAAATGCATTTGTATCCGCATCCTTGCATCCTTTTGCACCATATGAAGTACGTAAGCGAAATCTTTGCCACAGTATCTTCATCAGGTGCGAGTTTTCTTCCCGCCTGCAACGCTTTGCGTAGCAATGCGGGCAGGTCCTCCAGGTTTCTTTTGCGGAAAAAGAAATGTGGAAATAAATTTCACTGATAAAATTTTGTATGCAGATAGTAATCCTAGCAGCTGGTCGTGGAACTCGCATGAAAGACCTTACTGACAATGTTCCAAAGCCGATGCTGCAAATAAACGGCAAGCCTATCTTGGCTTACAAATTAGAGGCGCTTCCTGAAGAAATTGACGAAGTTATTTTCGTAGTGGGTTATTTTGGTAATCAAATTCAACAATATTTCGGTGAGGTTTATGCTGGAAGAAAAATTACCTATGTTGTTCAAGAAGAGTTAAATGGCACAGGCGGAGCAGTGAATTTAGTTAAAGATTTGATTGGCGATGATTTCTTGGTGATGATGGGGGATGATCTGTATCTGCGCTTGGATATCCAAAATTGCTTGAAGCACGACCTGGCTGTGTTGGGGCTGGAAGTTAGTAATCCAAATAAGTTTGGAATAATTTCTTTGAATTCTGATGGCAGCCTAGCTGAAATAATTGAGAAGCCAGAAATTCCCGGACCTGCGCTGGCTAATATTGGCCTATATAAACTCAATAAAAAGTTTTTCGATTACGCGATGGTTTCAATTGGCAGAGGAGAATATGGCTTACCTCAAACTTTAGCGCAAATGGCAAAAGACTTTCCAGTGAAAGTTGAAAAAGCACTGGATTGGTTTCCGATTGGAAATCCTGATGACCTCGAAAAAGCTGCGGAAATTATTGATAAATTTTTGTAGAAATATGGAAAAAAGAAGAATTGTTACAATCGGTGGTGGAACAGGAAGCTATACTCTTTTGAATGGACTCAAGAAGTATGCTTTGGATATTTCTGCGATTGTTTCAATGGCGGATGATGGTGGTTCCACAGGAGTTTTGCGAGATGAATTAGGCGTGCTTCCTCCGGGCGATGTTAGGCAATGCTTGGTGGCGCTTAGCGATTCGTCTGAAATGCTTCGCGAACTTATGAACTATCGTTTTGAAGACGGCGGTCTAAGAGGTCACAATTTTGGTAATCTTTTTCTTTCGGCACTAGAAAAAATAAACAATAGTTTTTCTCAAGGCGTAGAAGAAGCTTCTCGCATTTTGAATGTTAGAGGAGATGTTATTCCTGTTACTAATCAGGACACAAATCTTTATATGGTTCTTAAGAATGGTAAAAAATTACAAGGTGAAGATGAAATAAATCATAATTTTGAAATTGAAGAAATAGGAATTAAAAAAAATTATTTATTTCCCAAGGCGAAGGCTAACAAAAAAGCAATTGAAAAAATTCTCAGTGCAGATATGATCGTAATTGGTCCTGGTAATCATTATTGTTCTATAGTGCCGAACTTATTGGTTGATGGCATTCCTGAGGCTATTAGACGATCAAAGGCGGTAGTTGTTTACAATTGCAATTTGGTTAACAAAAAAGGGCACACAGAAAAATTCACTTTGGATGAATACGTTGAATCAATAAATAAATATATCGGAAGTGACCGCATTGATTTCGTGACTTTTAATGTCGAAAAACCAAATGCTCAACTAATTAAAAAGTATGCAAAGAAGCAAGAACCACTGGTTGCTTTCAATGAGAATGAACGAAAAAAACGGAAATATCGTACAGTGCGCGCCAATATACTTAGTGGGGAAAAACCGCATTATGCAGCATCTGATGTGCTAGCATCTAAGCGTGCATTCATTCGACATGACTCAGACAAGTTAGCAAAGATTCTAATGATGATCTTGGAGTTAGGTGAATATGAGAATATAATAAAGGAAATCATATAAATTTAGTTACTATAAGCATTTAAATATCTAAACATGCCAACAAATACTAAAATTGGAGTTGATGAAAAATTGAGTCAGCAGCCGTTGCAGGAAAATGCTGAAAAATTTCTTACTCTCTCAGAATTCAGAAGGGAATTGGGAATTCCATTGGTCCTGGCTAAGAAACTGATTGTTTGGGGTGAGATTGAAGCAGTGAAGGCGATTGACGGTACGCTTCGCATTGCAGCTCCTGAGGTTGCTGTGGCGCGAATGCTTATCGGTACTCCGATAAAAAAAACATATTTATTTGTGCGAGCACTTGGACCTGGTCTTATTACGGGCGCATCAGATGACGACCCAGGTGGAATCGGAACTTATTCTGCAGTCGGCGCAAAGTTTGGTATGAATATTCTTTGGATGGCTGCTTGGCTTCTTCCAATGATGCTTGCCATCCAAGAAACTTGCGCTAGAATCGGTATCGTTACCAATAAGGGACTGGCAGCTGTGCTTAAACAATATTTCAAAAAAAGAACAGTACTTCTCGCTGTGCTTTTGTTAACCATAGCTAATGTTGTTAATATTGGCGCTGATTTAGGTGCGATGGCTGCTTCTCTAAATATGGTCTCAGGAATCAACTACTCAACCGGAGCTGTTGCTTTCGCTGTGATCATAATTTTGCTGGAAGTTTTCGTGAAATATCATGTATATGTGAAGGTCTTGAAGTGGCTGACGCTTTCTGTTTTTGCTTACATTATTGCTGGCTTCATGACTCAGCCTGACTGGTTGGATGTTTTTAAGAATTCATTTATTCCAAATATATCATTTACCAAGGAATATATCTTCGCTATGATTGCAGTTTTCGGAACAACCATAACCCCTTATCTTTTCTTCTGGCAAGCGTCAGAAGAAGTTGAGGATGGAAAAATGACGCACGCTTTAAAAAATAAAGGTGCCGTTCGTCAAAGGGTTTCAGCTATGCGCACGGATGTGAATGTGGGTATGATTTTGGCAAATATTGTTTTCTTTTTTATTGTTTTGACGACTGCTAATGTTCTTTTCGCTAATGGCATCACTAATATTGATTCAGCTCAAGATGCGGCTTTGGCTCTGCGTCCCTTGGCTGGCGATTGGGCGTTTTTACTTTTTGCGGTTGGAATCATCGGCACTGGATTTCTAGCTGTACCGATTTTGGCAGGCAGTGGCGCATATGCACTCAGTGAACTTATGAATTGGAATAGTGGCTTGGAAGAAAAGTTTTCTCAAGCACGTGGATTTTATTTGGTGATTGCTTTTTCAATCATTGTTGGTTTGGCTATGAATTTTCTTGGTATAAATCCTATCAAGGCGCTTTATTGGTCGGCGTTCCTGAATGGAATAATTGCACTTCCGCTTTTGGCTATTATTATGAAAATTGGAGGTGACAAGAGAATTATGGGAACGGAAATAAATCCGGTTTGGGTTAAGGTTTGCGGTTGGTCAGCGGTAATCGCGACTACACTGGCTTTGGTCGGTATGATAGGAGTTTTGATAACAGTGTCATTCCCATGAAAATGGGAATCCAGCCGATGCTATGTTCTGGATCCCTAGCCAATCTGAGGATGACAATGAATAATTTATTATAATGAATACGCATGTGGAAAAGAAAATTGTAATTTTTTTGAATAAGTTGCATTGGGTGCCGCTTGATTTTGCAAGCAAGATAATCAGTAACATAGCTTTTTTGAGCGTGCTTTGGTTTGCTGTTATAATCTTTGCAATGAGTATTGATTTTAGTTTTGGACTTGATATTTTTGTGAAATTGATCATGGTTTTTATTTTGCATTATATTATCAGTGAAGGAATAATTAAGCATGGCGCGAAAAAACTTTCACTGCAAAGAATCAGGCCCTATGTTGCTTTTCCAAAAGAAATACGTGGCATCGGAAGGAATTTTTCAGACTCATCTTTTCCATCCAGTCATATGGCAAGTGTAACTGGTGGACTTGTAATCTTGTTTTCAGCTTTTCCTGTGGTTTGGCCTGCTCTGTTGGCATTTGCTGTGTTGCTGGCATTTTCGCGATTGCATAATGGCATGCATTACCCGAGTGATATCTTGGCGGGAATATTTTTAGGATTGATGTATGGCAATATTGTTTTGGCATTATTTTAGTAAATGCATAAATCAATCCGCGATTCGTGAAAATTAGTTATTAATTTGTGTAAATTAGTGTTTTCATGAAAGTATTTATTGACTTTGATGATGTCATCTTTAATACGAAAGAATTCAAACATGATTTTAAACGCATGTTTATTGAAAATGGAATTTCAGGAGAAATTTTTGACAAATATTATAATGACCCTAATGATACTAGAGCAGTAAAAACGTTTGACCCCTGGAAACAAATAGAAAGAATTCATGGTGAGCTTAATATTGATACCGAAGAGATTACGCGGCACGTTAACGATTTTATAGCAGATATGTCAGTTTATGTGTTTGATGACGTGAAAGATTTTGTAAGGGAAATTGGAGCTGAGAATATTTGCATTGTGTCATTTGGTGAGAAAGAACTTCAAACAAGGAAAATTGTGAATTCTAAAATAGGGGATTTTATTTGCAATATTGTTATCACCGATAATTCAAAATCAGAATCAATCATGAAAATTCTTAATGAAAATAAACTCGATAAGAATGAGAAAGTATTTTTTCTAGATGACCGCACTGAGCAAATCAATGATATCAAAAAAACAATTTCACATGTCACAACTATTTTTGTAAAACGTCCAGAGGGAAGATATCAAGAAATGGTGAAGGATGAATGCTGTGACCATGAAGCGCATAATCTCAAAGAGGCCTTGGAAATAATTGTTAAGACTGAATAGTGATGATTGAAAAAAATACGTCAAAAATTAAAACTAAGATAGGATTATTTTTTGGAGGATTGGGAAATGAAGCGGAAGTTTCCGTGCTTTCGGCAAAAAATGTTGCTGAAAATTTTGATTATGAAAAATATGAACTCGCGCTTATTTATTGGCATAAGGATAGATTTTTTTATCGGGTGAAAAATTTTTCTGAAATTAAAAAACCGACCAGAAGAATCAAGGAAGAAAATTTTGCGGCAACATTTGATATCGCCCTACCTGAGACGCACGGACGCTTTGGAGAAGATGGAATTTTGCAATCAATTTTCGAAAGGCATGGGATTAAGTATTGTGGATGTCGAGTCTTGTCCTCAGCTCTTTGTATGGATAAGGCTGTGTGTAAAAATTATTTATCAGGGTATGATATCCGACAGACAAAATTCGAGGTTATTGATTTTGATTGCTTTAACAAAAAGGAAATAAGCTTAAAATTACAAGAAATTGAAAATACATTTAAGCTGCCATTATTCATTAAGCCGGCAAATTCAGGTTCATCTGTAGGAATCACTAAAGTTTCCAATATTAAAAGCATTAAAAATGCTATAAACACTGCTCAGAAACATGATCACAAGATTGTTATCGAGGAGGGTTTGGAGGGAGTGCGTGAAATAGAAGTTGGAATTCTTGGAAATGGAAAAATTATTGTTTCACGTCCGGGAGAGTTAATTCCTGGAAAAGAATTTTATGACTATGAGGACAAGTATGAAAACGGTAAAACAAAAATAATAATTCCTGCTAAGTTAACCGCAAATCAAGAGGAAAACATTGTCCTGATGGCTAAGAAGATTTATCGATTGTTCAATTGTAGTGGATTTGCTCGCTTGGATTTTTTTATTGCCAAGAATAAAATTTATTTTAACGAGATAAATACTTTGCCAGGCTTCACTAAATCATCTATGTATCCTATGTTGATGATGAATTCGAAAATGACTTATAAAGAGCTTATTAATAAGATAATTGAATTAGCACGATAAACACATTTTATGGATATTAAAAAACTAGAACAATTTTTACAGGAAAATAATTTGCCTAAGTTTCGCTTGGGACAAATTCAGAAGGCTATCTTTGCTGACGGTGTTTCTTCGTTTTCTGAAATAACGACGCTATCCAAGGAATTGAGAGAGAAGATGGAAGAGGAAATGAGAATACTTTCTTTTGAGGTTGAAAAAGTTTTAACTGCTGAAGATGGGCAATCAATTAAGGCACTTCTGAAAACAGTTGGTGGAGACTTGATTGAAACGGTTCTTATTTCACCTAAGCCTGGAACATGGTCAGCCTGTATTTCTTGTCAGGTTGGATGTGCTATGGGATGTAGATTTTGTGCAACGGGCAAAATGGGTTTCAAGAGAAATCTTACGACTGAAGAAATTACTGATCAAGTTTTGTTTTGGAGGCAATATTTGAAGAGAAATAATATTGAAGGAAGCTTTTCAAATATCGTATATATGGGAATGGGGGAACCATTTTTAAACTGGGATAATGTATCTGAAAGTATAAAAAATCTTATAGATGAAAAAATATTTGGATTTGGTTCGCGCAGTCTTTCGGTTTCAACATCTGGAATTGTGGAAGGCATTGAAAAACTAGCAATGGAATTTCCACAAGTGAATCTTGCAATTTCACTGCATTTTGCTAGCGATAAAAAGAGGGATTTATACATGCCAGTGAATAAGATGGATAATTTGGAGTCATTGAGAAATGCACTTAAGCAATATTTCGAAACAACAAACAGAAAAATTTTTTTGGAATACATAATGTTGGACGGAATAAATGACACAGCGCTGGACGCTAAACTTTTAGCTGATTATATTTATTCAATCGGCAACACCCATCTTTTGCATGTGAATCTTATTCGCTACAATACTATTACCGAGAAAACGGAGCTCAACTCCGAATCGGAGTTGAGCTCCGAGGGGATAATAAATTCGTCTTCCAAGACCCGCACCCAACTTTTCAAACAAGAACTTGAAAAACATCGCGTGAATGCGACAATCAGAAAGAGCTTAGGAGAAGAAATCAAGGCTGCTTGTGGACAACTAGCTGGGGAGAAGTAACGCGAAGTATTTTGCAGGATATGTAAAATGAAAGGCAGCCTTGTGATGGCTGCCTTTGTGCAGATTGCTGCTAGTATTATTGTTTCAAATAAAGCGGAAGTGTTTCAAAGCCGGCATCACATTTTCTGCTAAGGCATATTTCTCTAGTTCCTCAATGGAAAACCATTTCCATTCTCGTGCAGTTCCTCCTGTTATTTCAGTTAACCTTAACGAAAGATAATGATACAAGACAACATTCTTCTTTCTGAAGATGAATGGTGTTGGTTCCAATATTGCTATCTCTATTCCTAGTTCCTCTTTTGGCTCTCTGTATGTCGGTTCTGCCGGGTGGTTCTCAAAGCTTTCCATTTTTCCTCCAGGAAACTTCCAAAATTCATCTTTTCCAGCTTGCACTAGTAGGACTCTTCCTTCTTCCACTATAACAGGGCCAGCAACAATGGGCTTTTTCATGGTTTTTATCTCCTTTATTTGAGCTGCAAAAAGAACTGCTGATTAATATTTATAATCTGATTTAATAAGTATGTCAACTATTTTATGAATCCAAAATGTTTCAGTGTTGGTAGGATATTTGGGGCGAGTTTTTCATTTTTTAAATCTGAAGTTGGAATCCATCTCCATTTTTTTATGTCTTTGTCTGGCGAAATATCTCCTATTCTTTTTGCAAGGAAGTGTACAAGAATCACATCTAGATCTTTTTCTGTGGTTGATTTCTTTGTATATAATATAAAAGGTTTTGCATCTATAATTCGAATATCTATTCCCATTTCTTCTTTGGCTTTTATCTTTGCGTTTTCTGCGAGAGTGATGGAATAATTTTCAATTTTTCCACCGCAGAATTTCCAAAAGTCCGTATCTCCATGAATGTTTAAAAGTACGGTATTGTTTTCAACAATAACTGGGCCAGAAGCAATAATGATATGTGTATAAATCTGAGTCATGATATTTTTTATCTGAAATGCTTGAGGACGGGAAGTATGTTCGGAGCGAGATTTTTGGGAAGATTGTTTATTTTATGCCATTCAAATTCTCGCACCTCATCACTTGGGTGAATTTCACCTGAAAAATCAGCCAGAAAATGCACGAGTATGACATCGAAAATTTCACCATCCCTTTCTTTGGAAGTATGAAGTAAGAACGGCTCAGAATTTGTTATTTTAATATCAATTCCTAATTCTTCTTTCGCACGTCTTATTGCGGTCTGTTGCAAGGTTTCATTTTCCAGAACTTTTCCTCCGCAGAATTTCCAAAATTTATCTTCCCCTTGAATATCCAGAAGTACTTTATTGTCTCTAATAATAACTGGTCCTGACGCAATAATAATCTTTGGCATAAAATTTTTAATTTTTAATTTTTAATTTTGATTGAATTTCTAATGTATTAATGTTTTAAACATTTTTTCATTAAGATTTGATTCGAAATTCAAAATTCGAAATTCAAAATTTAGTTTAAAAATATAAATTTATATATTCTTAACCATATACGTTTCCCGCAAGCGATATCCTGACTTTCTATAATATCCTCTGACGCCTACTCCTGATATTACTACAATCTTGCCTAAACCAAATTCTTCTTTGGTAATTCTCTCAGCTTCAATCAATAATTTTTTTCCAAGACCAATATGCTGAGGTGAATTAGAATTTTTTTTATCTATCTGTGTTAGTTTTCCATATGTATGAACTTCACGAATGAGAGCTGCGTTTCTGAGAGCTGGAATAAAATGCGAGCTGCTATCATTTGAAATTCTCAGACGAAGCAAAGCAAAAAGTTTTTTCTTGTCTGGTGAAACGTATTGCAGGAATATTTCTTTTCCATCTGATGCTGGATAATCAATTCGATCTAAAATAATCTCATTTTCAACCTCACCCGCCTCGCGTCGACGAGCGATCGCCTTCGCGAGTCGAGGCGGGTATCCTTCACGAACTTCGCGGCAGCGAATACATGGACATTTAGACTGTGGAATAATTATTTGTCTGAGGTTGGAAATTGTTGGTCCTGCAATGATTGACGATGTTGGCGCCTCATTCTTAATTTTCAAAACAAGTTTTTCAAAAGTTTTATTGTTGAGTGGTTTATAATGTCCTTTTTTCCACATGTTATACAAAATACTATCCTTAAGAACTACCGTAGGATATATTTTAAGCATATCTGGTTGAAAATCCTGGTTTGTGAAAAGTTGCTTGAACATCTTAAAATCTTTGGATGGTGTGGAACCAGGAAGCCCCGGCATCATGTGAAAGTTTATTTTGAATCCCGCATCTTTCAAAAGTTTTGTTGCTCGAATTGTTTCGTCGATTAAATGTCCACGCTTGTTTAGTTTGAGTACATCGTCATAAATACTTTGTA
The DNA here is from genome assembly GCA_000992165.1 of Candidatus Moranbacteria bacterium GW2011_GWC2_37_8. Classification (GTDB taxonomy): domain Bacteria; phylum Patescibacteriota; class Minisyncoccia; order Moranbacterales; family GWC2-37-73; genus GWC2-37-8. Next base: position 24,966 of record LBTS01000010.1, read on the forward strand.
CTCCAAGCTCAACTCTGGTGCATCCGAGATTTCTGAAATTAATGATTTCATTTTCATCTATATAATCAGGGCGCGTTTCCAATGTGAGCCCGATGATTCTATGTTTGGCAGTTTCATTTTTCTTTTGTTCTCTTATTAATTTTTCTTCTATCAAATTTTTTACGAGTGACGAGTGACGAGTTACTAGTGACTTCTTACTATATTCATTACATGCTTGAAAACATCTGACTATAAACTTTTTCTGGTAATCTTTGGGTAGGAAACTAAATGTTCCTCCCATTACGATAAGTTCAATCTTGTCAGTTTTGTGGCCGTTTATTTCAAGCGAACGCAAACGATTTTGAACCTGAAGATATGGATCAAAATGTGAATCAATCGCTCTCATTACTGCTGGCTCGTTGGAGAGGTAGCTCTTAGGCATATCCTTCTCTGTTGGGCAGTAAATGCATTTTCCCGGGCATGGGTATGATTTAGTGAGTACTGCCACTACTGCCACACCAGATTGAGTTCGGATTGCACGGCTCAAAAGTATCGCTTCAAAGGCTTTTGAAGCGATAACCTTTTTTTCCTTAACGAGTGTGTTATATCTGTCTCGTAAATCAGCATTTGTAGGAAGCGGCAATTTGTAAAGTTTTGAAAGTCTTTTCTTGAGTTGTAAAAATTCCTCCTGAGTTGCAGGAAGCTCTTCGATTGCAGAAATGATATAATTGTCGTAAGCTTTATGCATAAGAATTTTGAATTTCGAATTTTGAATTTCGAATCAAATCTTAATGAAAAAATGTTTAAAACATTAATACATTAAAAATTCAATCAAAATTCAAAATTAAAAATTGGAAATTTTTAAATGAAATTATGAATAAAAAAAATGCCAATAGAATACTTTTAGAAACTGAATCGGGATATGATCTTATCTCCGAAAAATTTTCCCAGACAAGGAAACATTTTTGGCGTGGACTGGAGCTTATAAAAGATTATACGCACGATGGAGATAATGTTTTGGATTATGGTTGCGGTAATGGACGACTCTTGGAATTAGTAGGGGACAAAGATATTCAATATTATGGAGCGGATGTTTCTCAGGAGCTCATTAATTGGGCTCAAAAAAAATATGTTGGTCCAAATATTAAATTTTCCAAACTTGACCCTATCCAAAGTACTCTAGCATTTGAAGACAATTTTTTCAATACCATTTATAGTATTGCTGTTTTTCATCATTTTCCATCAAAAAAATACAGGACTGATATAGCTAGGCAGCTCTATCGTCTTACTGCTGATGGTGGGCATGTAATCGTCACAGTGTGGTATCTCTGGCAGCGCAACTATTTCAAAAACATTTCAAGAGTATGGATTCAAAAGTTGAAAGGAGAAACCGAACTTGATTGGAATGACTGTATGATTTCATTTACTGATAATGAAGGTAAAAAATTTGAAAGATTTCACCACGCATTTACTAAAAGAGAACTTAGGAGACTTTTTTCTAATGCTGGATTTAAAATTGAAAGATGTAGTATTCCAGATGGACGAAATATATTACTGGTCGGTAGAAAAGGTTAGCATTGATGAATAAATCACGGGTAATATTTTTTTTGACAATTTTTAGTACCGATGATAATATACCCCAGTAGGGTATTGATGGAAATTTTAAATAAATCCCGCTTTGTGGGATAAAACATTGTAATAATATGGAAAATAAGAAAAAAAGTTGTCCGGAAAAACTTCTTAATCGGGTTTCTAGGATTGAAGGTCAGGTCAGAGGGCTTAAGAAGATGTTAGAATCGGGCAGTGGAGATTGTAATAAGGTCATCGCACAAGTGTTGGCAGTCAGGGAAGCTGTTGCTAGCCTCGGCGCAGAAATCTTGCAGGAAGAACTTGTTTGCAAGATTTCTGATAGGAAAAAAATCGATGAGAAGCAAATTCTCAAGCTATTGAAAATGAGATAACAAAATAAGTACAAAGTATTTTGTAGTATGCATAATGTGTTGATTTGTAATACATTTTATACATAATATAATATACAAGATACATTCTACATGATTTACGATTTAGCTATCATAGGAGCTGGCCCTGCAGGGCTTTCCGCTTCAGTTTATGCATCACGCTACGGCATCAAGAATGTCGTTATTGGAGGTATTGCTGGAGGACTAACTACGCAGACACACGAGATTGGAAATTGGTTGGCGAGCGAAAAAATAAAGGGATATGAATTTGCCAACAATGCTGCCAAGCATGCTTCCAGCTACGGTACTGAAATTATTCCTGCACTTGTTGATGAAATAAAACCTGCCCGCAATGCTTCGTCCGCCAGCAACGCTTCGCGTAGCGATGCGGACTGGCAAAGCGATGCAGGCGGGAAAGCTGGAGAATCTTTCAATCTGCTTTTGAGCGACGGAAAAAAAATTGAAGCGAAAACTATTATTTTGGCTATGGGAACAAAACATAGACATTTGGGAGTTCCTGGTGAAAAAGAATTAGCAGGGAAGGGTGTTTCATATTGCGCAACTTGTGACGGATTTTTCTATAAGGGAAAAACTGTGGCGATTGTTGGTGGAAATGACAGTGCGGCTGGAGCTGCAGTATTTCTTGGTGACATTGCAGAAAAAGTTTATATGATTTATCGGGGAGATAAGCTCAGATGCGAATCTTTCTGGGGTGATGCGATAAATAAAAATCCAAAAATCACAATGCTTTTCAATACTAATATCAAGGAAATAAAGGGCTTGGAAAAAGTTGAGTCTGTAATTTTGGATAATCCTTTTCAAAATCACGACGAATTAAAAGTAGATGGAATTTTTGCTGAAATTGGTTCCGAACCTTTAACTGAACTTACCAAAGAACTTGGAATTGAAACTGATGAAGATGGCTATATCAGAATTGACCCAAGCGGACGAACAAGTGAAAAGGGAATTTGGGCAGCTGGCGACATCACAACAGGCTCAGATAAGTTTAAGCAAATAGTGACTGCTGCATCCGAAGGTGCGATTGCAGCACATAGTGTGCAGAAGTTCTTGAAGAAGTAAGATAAAATGCTTTGGATATGAAGAGAGCCCAACGAATTGTCGTCGGGCTCTTTCCCTTTAACTTGCTTGCACCGATGCTGTTTCATGCACGTACGTTTTTGCACGATCGCTGTCTTTTGGTAGGGGTTTGAATCTTGTTGAATTCACAACCTCATGTATATCGGCTGGTTTCGTTGGTAGAGGGATGTACTCCTCTCCGATAGGATCTTTGTTGCTCTTGGGTAAGGGTTTTGTTTTGGTGGATTCATCTCTTCCTTTCTCATCTTTTTCTATGCCGTCTTTCAGATCCGCCAATCGTTCTGCTGCTTTTAGCGTTCTTAATTCCTCTACGCTAAGTTTTTTTTCACGGTTGCTTCTTAGTGAACTTCTGATCCTGTTTGTGTGTCTGCTCATAATATTCTCCACCCAGTTTTGAAAAGTGCTTGTCAGCGCTGCGGTTTATTTGGGTGATTTTCACCCTCTCCTCTAGTTTTTGCTAGCGCCAACGTAAGTAACACCTTAAGCATAATACTCCTGTAATTCGTGTCAATATTTCTCTTTAATCGGGGGTATGGACAAATATTTTTATTCTGATATAATTGCTTTTGTAGCTTAAATATGGGCCGGTAGCTCACCTGGTAGAGCGCCTCACTTGCACTGAGGAGGTAGCGGGTTCAAGTCCTGTCCGGTCCACCGCGTAAAATTCGCTTCGCAGGGCTTATAGCTCAGCTGGTTAGAGCGCGTCACTGATAATGACGAGGTCTCAAGTTCGAATCTTGATAAGCCCACATATGTTTTCTTTAAAAGGATGAGAATGCAGAGCGCGCCCGCCATGGCGGGTAATGACGAGGTCTCAAGTTCGAATCTTGATAAGCCCACACATGTTTTCAACTTACGTATTGGAAAATCCCAATGCTAAAAAATACACAGGCAGCACTAACAATCTTGAAGAAAGATTATCTTTTCATAATGACATTTTTTTGGAAAAGGCCAAATTCCATAGGACAACTTACAAAAAAGGTCCTTGGCATGTTATTTTCAGCAAGGAATTTGCAACAAGGGAGGAAGCTTTGAAATTTGAGAGATTTTTAAAAACTGGGAAAGGACGGGAATGGCTAGAGCGCGCCCGCCATGGCGGGTAATGACGAGGTCTCAAGTTCGAATCTTGATAAGCCCACATCTAAAAAATCTCCACTTGGGGATTTTTTTTTGCTTCTATTGACCCCGTTAGAGGTTTCAAAAGCGTTCTTTTTTGTTAAAATTGAACCTAGCGTGCAAAAATAGAATATTTACTAAGGAATAACCTGGAAATCTCTAGCGGGGTTGACAAAAAAGCTTGAATAATGTACATTTAAGTCACGAAGAAGCCTCCCGGGGCTTTTTAAAAAACCCTAAAAAACAGCATCAAATATGAATAAAGCGATACAATTTTTTCAAGAAGCTAAGGCTGAGATGTTGAAAGTGAATTGGCCGACAAAGAAGCAGACTTTGAACTATACTGGTTTAGTGGTAGCTGTAAGTATCGTTGTAGCAGGCTTTTTAGGTGGACTTGACTCAATGTTTGGATATATTTTAAGAACATACATTATCAAATAAGATAAACACAGAAAAACACAGAACAAAACAGAACGACACAGAAATTTTCTGCGTAATTCTGCTAAAATTCTGCGTAATTCTGTGATAATTAAAATGGCAAAGCAGACACAACATCACGGGCGAGCATGGTATGTGATTCACACATATTCCGGCTACGAAGACAATGTTACTCGAAACTTGAAGCAGCGTATCGAATCAATGGATATGCAAGACCTCATTTTTGATGTAATGGTTCCAAAGGAAAACAAGATTAAAATCAAGAATGGAAAGCGTACAGTAATTGAAGAGCGAATATATCCAGGATACGTCTTGGTGAACATGATGGTAACAGACGCTTCATGGTATGTTGTACGAAACACTCCAAACGTTACTGGTTTCATCGGACTTGGAACTACTCCAACCCCAGTTGACCCCAAGGAAATCGAAATGCTTAAAAAGCGCATGGGTGTATCTGAACCGAAATACAAGATTGACCTAAAACCTGGAGATGCAGTCAAAATCAATGAAGGACCATTCAAGGATTTTGATGGTAAGGTCCAAGACTTTGATGAAGAGAAGGGAAAGGTGAAAGTACTTGTTACGATTTTTGGACGAGAAACACCGGTAGAATTAGACTTTTTACAAATTAACAAAATATAGAAATTTTAATTTTTACGTTGTGCTTTTGAAGCAGCTTCTCAATGGGAATTGAAATTAAATTATTTACAGAGAAAATTGCTAAATTGCTAGATTGCTAAATGGCTGTAGCGCCAATAACAATTTAACAATATGGCAATATGACAATTTAAACATATGGCAAAGAAAATCAAGACAGTTATTAAGTTGCAAATAGTTGGTGGAAAAGCTAATCCAGCTCCTCCAGTAGGACCAGTATTGGGACAACACGGTGTAGCTATTCAAGAATTTTGCGTTCGTTTCAATGATGCGACTCGCGAAAAGATGGGAGAAGTTGTGCCAGTTGAAATCACTGTGTATGAAGATCGTTCATTCGATTTCATCATGAAGACTGCTCCAGCTGCTGAACTTTTGAAGAAGGCTGCAGGTGCAGCTAAAGGTGCTGCAAATCCACTGAAAGACAAGGTTGGATCAGTGAGTAAGGCACAACTAGAAGAAATTGCTAAAGTGAAAATGGTTGACCTTAATGCAAATGATGTTGAAGGAGCTATGCAAATTGTGGCTGGAACTGCAAGAAGCATGGGAATTAAAGTAGAATAGTAACTGGCAACTCGTAACTAGCAACTAGAAATACGCATTGAATCACGTATTTAGTTACAAGTTACTGATTACTGGTTATATGAATTTTTTATAACTAATTATTATTTTGTGGCAGAGATTAAATAATTTATCTCGTTATGACCACGCAAATATTATGAAACACGGAAAGAAGTATCGCGCTGTTGCTGAAACAGTGGAAAAGAACAAACTTTACACAACTGAAGAAGCTTTGGCTCTTGTGAAAGCAGGAAAAATTGCAAAATTTGACGAAGCAGTTGAAGTTCACATGAAACTTAATGTTGACCCTAAGAAGGGA
>LBTS01000011.1 GCA_000992165.1 Candidatus Moranbacteria bacterium GW2011_GWC2_37_8
GTTGGCAGGGCAGGTTTTACACTTTTATCTTTATTTATTCCAAACATTTGTTTATTTTTATATCTTATTATCAAGCAAAGTGAGCGAAATGAAAATTAATATTTTCATTTCCGAACGAGCGCAGATACCAAAAGGTTTAATACCTCGCAGCTTGCTGCGTGAGCCCAATGGGTCCAGGGCTTGCCCTGGGGTATTAATACCCTTTTATTTACCTGAGTTCCACCTTGTCTATATCTTTAATGATGCTGTTATTGTGTGTTGATGGATTATATGAATTGTATAAAAGTTCAATCAATTCTTCTGTTTTTAATGGCGTAACCTTAACCCCTGTACCTGAAAGACCTGCGCTGATATGGTCGACTCTTTGCCAAAGCTGATTTTTGTATGTGTCAAAAAGTTCTCTGCGACGTGAAATTGCCATTTGAGAGTTTGTTGATCCGAAAAGTTTATCGAAGATGCCGCTTTTAGAATTTTCAATTGGATAAAACGGAACGACTACATAAAAAAACTTGGACATAATATTGGAAACATCTGCCAAATTCTTGATGAAATTTGAATATTCAGCAAGCTGCAAGCTCAAAAGTTCATTTGTAAGTTGAGTTTCCTTTTTCTTTAAGTAGTCTATATAAGGATTAATATTCAATTTACGGGAGCTGACTATTATTTGCATTGGAAAATCAAGAGAATTTAAGAAATTCTGATATTGACTAATAATAGAATCCTGCTCCTCAGTCGCTTTCAAATCAAAATTTATCGATGAAACCAAAAGCACGGCCCTAAGGGAACCATTTTTAAGCACGATAACGCCATCTCGCACTTCTTCGACGTCTACATATTTCTGGCTGCTTAAGCCAGCTCCTCCGCCACTGGTAAGATTATTTGAATGCAATGACTCCATAAAATTATTCTGTAAAACATGTAAACATACAAGCATTCAAACAGGCTATTGGTATTTTTGTTTAAATGTTTAGATGCTTAGATGATTATATGATTTACTATGCCTTTTTAACTGGTTGCTTTTTTAATATATCCTCTATGCCCTCATTGTATTCATTCCCTTCACTATCAAGTAGTTGTGCCAAATTTTTCAGTGATTCTGCAGTTAGATGTTTGTCAGGAGCAAAATTTTCAGTAACTTTTGCTTTTTGAGGAATATTAATAATATTTTGCGGTGCTCTTTTCCAAATGTAAACTTTCGGTTTAAAAAAATACATAATTCCATAAAAAACAAAACTTCCCATTGGCTGACCATATGGCCTGAAAAAGGCTAGCGATACAAAAATCACTGCTAGCGGAAAACCTATAACCAAAAAACCGGCAAGAGGAACCACATTCCACAAAATAAGCAGCATTATTCCCAAAGCAATAAGCCAACCCAACTGCTTAATCGTAAGCGGTCCGGCTACTTTATCCTCTACATCTATATATTGTGGAACATTAATCAGCATCTTATTAAATTCTATTTTTATTTATAAACTAAAACTAAACTGTAAAAAATTTCGCAACTTGAGTCACCAAAACCATTGATGCCATTGCAATGAAAACTCCCATTAAAGAATATTTGAAAATATTTTTTCCAGTATCAATCCTGTCCTCATCTCCAGCTGACGTAAGATACATGGAGGCGCCAACGGTCATCATTACGAGTGACAAAATTCCCATTGTGCCCAATAAGAAATTCAAAACTCTGATAGCTATTTCAGAAAGACTCAGTGCTGCAGCCAAACGAGTGTCAGAAGTTCCCCAGCCTAATATTATTGATATTTCCTTCAGAAACGATGGTGCTGCTAATCCAATTGCTAAACCAACCAATGCAGCCGTAATGGCACCCTTGGCTGTTTCTATTTGTTTACCGCCACCAGATATGACATAAAGCACTGCTCCATACACAATCATGAGCAAAGAGAGAGTGACAATTATTTTTTGCAAAGCTCCCATGAGCTGACTTAATAATTTATCAACTGTCTGAAATTGCAAAGGATTAGTAAATGAAGTTCCGCCACCACTTGGCTGTTGCGCACCAGGGGTTGCAACCGTACTTGAACTTATTGGTTTGCAGCACGCAGTTCCTTGGCCAGAACAAGTACCTCGGAATGTACAGTCGTAACCTGTGGGAACCCTGTAGCCAGTAGAAGAAGTTGAATCAGGAATTGTTGCGCGACAAGTCTCTCCGGCGCCACTACAACTGTCAGCAGCATATGATTCTTGAACATTAAGAGTCAATGCAATTCCAATAATAAAAAATAGCGACATAGCAATCAAATATAATCTTGTTCTTTTACTCATAATTTTATTTTAATTTAATTTCTATCTATTTGGATTTGCATTGCAATCAAATTGACCCCAACTTGTAATTCTCATGCCAAAAGTTGGATTTCCCTGTGCGTCAGTTTTTGAACCTACCGATTGGATTACTGTATTTATAATTAGCCAGCCTGCAAAAATAATGACGAAGCCTATTGCGGCATTTTTCATGGTGGTATTAGCCTTGCCCTTAAGACCAGGATCGCCAGCCGAAACAATATACATCACACCGGCAATGGTAAACGCGAGCAAGCCAACACCAATTGAAATCTTCATCAGATACTTAATAATATCATTCATACCTGAAATAAAATCGCAAAGTGTGCACATAGGTTGTCCAGCTCGTCCGCATTTAACCAAATCGCTTCCCTCGGTAGTTTGACCAGGAATCCTATAGTCTGAAATTTGACCAGCGCTGCCTGGCCCAGCTATAGGAGCGGTTGGAGCCACAGCATGACCAGGAGCATTACAAGCGCCATTTACACAAATTTGCCCATCGACACAAGCTGGATTACAAGCAGCCGAAACAGCATGAACATCATTATTTCCAACGTTAAAAAGAACGGTGACTATAATCGAAATAAATAAAATTTTAATCAGTTTAAGTTTCATATAGAATTTTTATCGAGCAGTGCTTCCATTTGATGAATAATTAACTCTATTTTTGGCCAAAACCAACCCATCATGCAACGAAACATCGCCGCGCGCAACCGATTCTATGACATCACTAAAAATATTATCTACATTAATAGGATCTATTTGGTACCAATGCCTAGCAACTAAATTACTTTGAGCAAATGCTCCAAGAATTGGATCGATTTTTTGATTTTCAATAATATCGCGGCGCGCTGCAGGCTGCTGAGTCTTTTTCAAATAATCAAAAGCCGGGTCAAAACCTATTGGAAAATCTTTACTTTTTTTTGTGTTAGCATTATACAAGGTCACAACTCCGGCATTCTTTAACGATAAAAATCTTAGGAATTGCCAAGCTTCATGCGTCCGAACTTCATTCGAAACAGGGGCAGCGGATTGAGCTCCAACAGCCGCCGTAGCATTAACCTTATTCCTAGCAACGCCATATCCCCAATAATTTGCAACGCTCACCGGCTTTGCAGGATTGATTTGTGGAACAGTTGTAATTGCGTAATTTAATTTTTGATTCTTATTTCTAATTTCCGAATTCTGCCATGAATAATTAAAGATCATAGCTACGGAACCTTCCGCAAATGCATCTATTGAATTATGTTGTCTAAAGTTCCAAGTATATAAAGGATTTTGAGTACTTGCTGCAAGACTAAGTTTTGCAAATTGAGTGTAATACCCCAATGCCATTTCGCCAGCTTGCGATACACTTCCATTTTGCGTGACCACGCCTTCGTCAAATTTTGCCAACATGCCTTTTCTGGATGGAAGGTCCACGCCGTTTTGAAACATCAAAAGACTAAGAAGATCACTGGCTCTATTAACATTACTAGCTGTTCCAATCGCTGCACCAGACTGCCTGATATTTCCCACTGAATCAATGACGGTTAATTTTTTAACTGCTTCATTAAATTCAAGCCAAGTCCTTGGCGGCGATGTTATTCCAGCCGCATTAAACATATCCTTATTATAATACATTGCCATAGAATCAACACTCAAGGGGACAGCATAAACCTTTCCATTGTCCATAAAATCAGAAGAAACTACGTCTGGAAAATTATTTTTCATATCTTGATCGCTAACCAGAGGCGCTGGAGCTGGCTCGAGCTTGTTCATGTAAGAAGGCAGCCAAGCATTATTAATCAAGAATATATCCGGACCTTGCCCTGAAGCAAGAGCATCCAATAGTTCTTGCACGTAAGTATCTTGAGAAAACTTTCTGTATTTAATTTCCCCTACGTATGGGTTAATTTTTTTATATTGATTTATTATCTCATTATAAACAGATGAATCATCAAAAATTCCCCATACTTCAAGATTCACCACATATCCAGCTTGCTGCTCTGCTGCGCAGCCTGAAAAGAATGGGACTATAGCGATAGCCAAAAAAGCCAAGAGGATTCTGCTCTTATACTTAGTCAAAGCGATGATTCGTTGTTTAAATGTCATATTTTTTATTTTTATTATCAAGCAAAGTGAGCGAAATGAAAAATTAATATTTTTCATTTCCGAGCGAGCGCAGATATCAAAAGGTTTAATACCTCGCAGCTCTGCTGCGTGAGCCCAAAGGGTCAAGGCAATTTTAACGAGTTGCTGATTCAAATATCATACTGTGCAGCTGGATTCAAACAAACTATTTCCTAGCAATAAAGGCATAATGGAAATCTCCCGCTTCAATATCTTTTTCCATTATGAACTTGTCAGATTCAAACATCTTTTTCAAATCCTCCGGTTTTATTCTAATTTCACTGTCAGGTCCGATTGCTGACTCCGCCTGATTCCATTCAATTACTATTACAGCACCTCCTGGCTTAAGTATCCTATGCGCCTCGGCGATAATAATATCTTTTTTTTGATTTTGAAATAATATATCCTTCATGACAACCCAATCCACTGTTTCAGATTCAAGTTTTGAACCATTTTCCTTTTCCAAATTTACACGTTTAGTTTCTATGTTTATAATTCCAGAATTTTTACTTTTACCAACAACAGTTTCCAACGCCTGAGGAAGAACATCCAATGAATAAACTTTTCCACCCTGACCAACAATTTTCGCAAAAGGCATCGTAAAATATCCAGGCCCACATCCAAAATCTGCAACAACGCTTCCAGATTGAACATCAATCTGTGCAATAATCGCATCTGGATCAAGAAATTTTCCGACTACTGCTTGAGCAACTTCCATATGTTTTTTATAAACAATTATCTATCTATAGTTTACAACAAAAACCAAAAAACAACAAAGAGTAAGTTAGTATTTGGTATTTTGTTAGAAGTTATAAGTTATAAGTTATGTGTTATATGTTTATGTTTGTATATTTAGATGTTTATATGTTTAAATGATTATATGGAGAAGTGCCAGAGCGGTTGAATGGGTCACTCTCGAAAAGTGAAGTGGGGGCAACCCCACCAAGGGTTCAAATCCCTTCTTCTCCTCATTATATAAAAATTGACTGCCACCATCTCAAAATATGGCTTTTTTTCTTTACATAAGGCAAAATAAGTGATATGCTATCGGATGTATATTAAGAGTAAACATTATTCTATGATATTATCAGCAGAGTTTCAGCTTTATTTCTCATTTTTTGCGGCATTTTTGGCTATAGCAAGCTTAATTTTGGCAATTTTGAGTCATTTAAAGATTAAAAAAACTCATCAAAACATTGAAGCACTTTTTGCTGGCAAAGGAGCTCAGGACTTAGAATCCATATTATTGGCTCATACGAGGGAAATATCCAATATTGACAAGGAAATTCAAGAACTTTTTGAGATTTCTAACAAGATTCATAACCTTTCATTAAGAAGTATCCATAAAGTTGGCATAATAAGATTCAATCCATTTAAGGACATCGGCGGAGATCAAAGTTTTGCAGTTGCCCTATTGGATGGAAAAGATTCTGGCTTAGTTATTTCTTCCTTGCACACTCGCGAGGGCACAAGAATTTATTCGAAACCCATAACTCGTGGTGAATCTGAGAAATATACGCTGACAGAAGAAGAAAAAACAGCTATAAAAAGCGCAATCACAATCAAGCCAACAAAAATTTAATCATTTCGAAAAAATATCATAATGAATGAACCAGAGAAAAAAATTGTCAAAGTTCCAACTAGCATCACTGTAAAAAAATTCAGCGAGCTTTTAGGACTGCCTGTTTCCCATGTTATCACCGAACTTCTTAAAAACAGCATCCTTGCAACCATAAATGAGGAAATTGACTTTGATACAGCGACAATCATCGCTCAAGATTTAGGCTTTGAGACAGAAGCTGATCTTGTTATTTCTGATAGTGAGACTATAACTGTTGAGAAATTGATTGAAATCTGCAAAAAAGAAAAGGAGTCTGGAAAGAATCTTCATCCACGTCCACCAGTTGTAACTATCCTTGGACATGTTGATCACGGCAAAACAACTCTTTTGGACACAATTCGAAAAGCCAGCGTTGCAGCCAAAGAAGCTGGAGGAATAACTCAGCACATCAGCGCCTATCAAGTGAAAAAGAAAGGCAAATTAATCACTTTTATTGATACTCCAGGACATGAAGCTTTTTCTGGAATGAGGGAACGTGGTGTTAGTATCGCTGACATTGCCGTTTTGGTTGTTGCTGCTGACGATGGAGTTAGACCGCAAACAAAGGAAGTTATTGAATATCTTAAAGATAAAAAAATTCCAACCGTAGTTGCGATCAACAAAATCGATAAGCCGGATGCAAATCCCCAAAGAGTAAAGCAAGAATTAGCCGACAACGGAATCTTGATTGAACAATGGGGTGGCGATATCATCAGTGTAGAAGTCAGCGCTAAGCAAAATATTGGAATAGATTCCCTATTGGAAAGTATTCTATTAGTAGCAGAAGTCGAAGATTTCAAAGCTGACGATAAAAGAGATGGTTTCGGAATTGTCTTGGAATCAAATCTGGATCCTCAAAAAGGACCTATTGCCACCATCTTAGTAAAAACTGGAACATTGAAAGTTGGACAAGATGTAACTGCAGGAACAGCTTATGGTCGCATTAAAAAAATGGAAGATTTCACCGGTAAGAATTTGCTGACAGCTGGACCTTCGACACCGATTAAAGTAATGGGGCTTAATAGCACAGCAAATTCAAATGATGTGCTGCAAGTTGTAAGCGGAAAATCTATTGCTAGACTTAAATCCAAAGAATTCTCAGGAGGCCTTATTGAGAGAAAAGAAAAAGTTACTTCACAAAAACTAATGCGCATCATGGAAGAAGATAAGATTCAAAAACTAAATCTTATTCTGAAAGCTGATGTTCAAGGTTCACTTGAAGCTATTGAACAAATCATTTCCACCATCAAGACTGATGAAGTCATTGTTAACTACATCGAAACTGGAATTGGAAACATAACTGAATCTGACATCAAAGTTGGTGCTCCCTCACAAGCAATCGTTCTTGGTTTCAATGTTGAGACAACAACTGTAGCAAAACGCTTAGCTGAATCAAGCGGAGTAAAAATCAAAACTTTCAAAATTATTTACGAACTCGTTGAAGAAGTTAAAAAAACAATCATCGACATGCTTCCGCCAGAAATTGTTCGCACTGACCATGGAATGGTGAACGTTCTAGCAATTTTCAAAACTGGCAAACGTGACATGATCGTAGGAGGTCGCGTTACAGAAGGAAAAATCATCAAGGGTGCAATGATTGAGATCAGACGAGAAGGAGAGATTATCGGGAAAGGAAAACTGGAAGCACTTCAACAAGACAAGAAAGTTACGCCTGAAGTTGGAAAGGGAAATGAATGTGGAATCGTCTTTGAAGGTGACACGAAGATCAAAGAAGGTGACACGCTCATAGCGTATACGGAAGAAGAGAAAAAACGCAGCTTATAAAAAATATTTTTAGAAATAAGATGGGTTTTAATTTTTAATTTTGAATTTTTAATTTTGAATGAATTTTTAATGTTTTAATTTATCAAACATTAAGTCATTCAGATTTGATTCAAAATTCGAAATTCGAAATTCAAAATTCGAAATTCAATGTCAGAAAGAATTGTAAAACTAAATAAGCTTATCAAGCAGCATCTTGGAGAAATATTCCAAAGGGAACTTTCGCTCAAACCAGGATTGTTTTTGACGATTGCTAAGGTTGACACCACTCCCGATATTCGCTATACTCGAGTGTCTATAAGTGTTTTCCCATACAAGGAATCGGATTATGCTCTTAAGACATTGAATAAAGAAATTTATACAATTCAAGGCGCTCTTAACAAAAAGCTTGCGATGAGGCCGCTTCCCAGAATTGAATTTATCTTAGACTCTACAGAAGAAGAAGCTGACAAGATTGAAAAAATTCTCAAAGAGGTCTAAGGGACTTCCAAAACAAAAATACACCCACTTCAAAAATTCTTAAACCTTTTTTCAGGGTTTAAGATTTTTTTAGACAAATTATTTATCTCATCCTAGGTACCTAAATCGCAATGAAAGACTTCTCAACAGAATTTAATACACTCTCATATGTTATTGCAAAATCCAAAAATATTTTGCTTTTTGCGCATTCAGGTCCTGATGGAGACACGGCCGGCAGCGTGCTGGCTTTTAAGGATTATCTGACTTCAATTGGGAAACAGGCAACAATCGCATGTGTTGATCCTATTCCTAGTTTCCTAGAGACTCTTACCAATCAAACATTCTCTCTTCCGCAAGATTTAGACTTTTCTATTTTTGATGCTGCCATTGGCTGCGATAGTGTTGAACGTGGATTTCAAAATGTTCTACCTCAGCTTCCAGAAAAAACCGTAACGGCAATTATCGATCACCATCCTGACATCACAACAAAAGCAGACGTCGTCATTATAGATGCTAAACGCTCCTCCACCTGCGAAGTTATCTATGAATATTTTGTTTCTCAAGAAATTCATATATCCAAAAATATTGCGACCTACCTCATGATTGGCATCCTTTCAGATACTGGTAATTTTCAACATGCTAACACTTCCAGTAGGGTTATGGAAATTTCTTCAGATTTAATGAAAAAAGGTGCGTCAGTTTCGAAAATAATCGAAGCAACTTTTGCCAACAAAAAACTTTCGACACTTAAACTTTGGGGACGAGCCTTTGAAAAAGCAAAGATTAATCCATTAAATGGACTCATTACAACAGTTCTGACTGAAGCCGACATCGAAGAATGCAACGCTTCTACTGAAGATATTGGACAGGTTGCCTCCATTTTAAATACTGTTCCAGGAACAAAATTTTCTTTAGTTCTGTCGCAGCGAGATAAAGGAATTATAAAAGGTAGTCTTCGCAGCGAAGAATACAAAGGTGTTGATGTTTCGCAAATAGCTCATCAATTTGGTGGCGGCGGACACAAACTTGCCAGTGGCTTTGAAGTTAAAGGAAAAATTATAGAAACTGAAAGTGGTTGGGAAATCGTTTAAACTCAGAATTATGAATAAAGTATCATGAATCACGGGTCGCATAAATTCCACTTTCGTAATTCATAATTCGTAATTCTTTTTTACTCCCTAAAGTATTCCAAGTGCACCTTGTCTCCAATAACGATATAACTGCAACTATCAATCCAATCTCCGCAATTAGCATAAACAATTCCATCTGGCTCAGTTATAATTTCAGGCCAGTGACTATGACCAATCACAATGCCGCTTAATTTTCGCGAACGTGCATATGAAAGCGCCAAATTTCTAATCTTAGAAACCATTTCGGCATACTTCTTGGAATGTTTTTCAGCTGAAAGAGATTTTCTTGATCTGGAAAAAAATCGAATAAAAGCATTCAGCTTAACAAGCAGAACATACAATTGATCCAGTAGAATTGAAATCACCACATGATTTCTTGTGAAGGCATCGAACTCATCGCCATGCATAACCAAATATTTATGATGATTATGCCTAACAACATATTCATTTCGCATTTTTATTTTGCCAAATGTGAACTTTGAGAAAGCCCAAAAGGCGCGGTCGTGATTGCCTGGAATATAAACAATCCTTGTTCCCTGTTCAGATAATTGCGCTACTAGGGTTATAACCCTATGTTCATGGTCTTCAATTTTTTTATAATTCGTACTCCAAAGCTCAAAAACATCTCCAGCTAAAACTAACCGTTTTGGAGGCACTTTTAAAAGCTCAGCTAAGAACTTCACGATTTCTTTGGATTTGCTCTTATTGGAGCCAAGATGAAAATCGCTCATTACAATAGTATCTTCTTTGTTGTATTTTATTTCCATCATATTTGTTAAATCTCCTTGTCATTCCCGACCTGATCGGGAATCCAGGACCTTGCCTGAAGCATTTTGTTAAAAAAAGAAAAAGACCGGCATACACCCGTCTTCGCTTGAAGCTTCGCCAAGGCAAAGCCTGCCTTTTAAAGCTATGTATCTATTATAGCACATTTTAAGCCGCTCGTCCACTAGAGCTGTGCTGGATTCAAGTTCCTAATGCAACTTTCTGACCTGTTGTTAATTCATAATACTTATCTGATTTGGCTTGTGCATTTATTGCAAAATATTGTACTTTGTAGAAATTATTCTTCCAAACCTCCCTGGTGACTGTGCTTGTCGGTCTATTGATTCTTCTTGCAATGCTAGCAAATGATTCGGATGCCCAAATGCCCCTACTGATTTCTTCTCGATCTTTAAGATTTAAACGTTTGTAATTATTCATGGTTCTATCCTAGCAGATCAGCCGTTGCGTTGAATACTTGAACTCGCCTGTATAATGTATCGTGTATGATGTATTATGTATACAAGGAAGGAACTTATACATTATACGTACTACTTAATACTTTATACTAATCTTATGTACATAGGTTGTCACGTTTCAATAGCAGGAGGAGTTTTCAACGCCCCCGAGAGAGCAGCTGAACTTGGCGCAAATGCTATGCAGATTTTCACGCGCTCACCGCAAGGAGGCAAAGCGCCGGAGCTCACCCCAGAAATATTAGCTGAATTTAAGTTACGAGTTACGAGTTACGGATTACAAGAAATTGTTGTCCACACGCCGTACTATATAAACTTTGCATCTGAAAATAATCGCATTCGTCATGGCAGCGTCAGCGTGGTTCGCGATGAGCTTGAACGTGCAAGCTTACTTGGCGCAAAGTATGTCATGACTCATCTTGGTAGCGCCGGAACTCTATCCGAGCGTGAAGCTTCCGACAAAGTTGTAGAAATGTTAAGCAAGACGCTGGAAGGCTACGATGGCAGCGCTGAACTCCTAATTGAAAATTGTGCTGGCGCTGGAAAAATTATCGGCGACAAATTTTCCGAGATTTTATATATCTTGGAAAAAATAAATCATCCGAAATTAAACGGCATCTGTATTGATACCCAACATTCATTTGCATCAGGTTATGACTGGAGAGATTTCGAAACCACGCTTGCTAAAATCGACAGCGAAATTGGTTTGGATAAAATAAAACTTATTCATGCCAACGACAGCAAAACAGAATTTGCTTCTCGCAAAGACAGACACGAACATATCGGCAAAGGTCTTATCGGACAGGAAGCTTTCAAAAAAATTGTGTCTTTTGCTAAAGAAAAAAACATCACCATGATTGCAGAAACAGAATACGATTTTGTGAAAGATGATATTGAACTTCTAAAAAATTTGAGTAAAAAAATAGAAAAATAAAATTATGCTTATAGCTATCATATCCGACACTCACGACAATATTCCAAACATTAAAAAGGTTTTGGATTATTGCAGGGAAAACAAAATTGAAAAAATGATTCACTGCGGCGACCTGGCAGAAATTGAAACCTTGGATTATATCCGCGAAAATTTTGCTGGTGATATTTTTTGGACATTTGGAAACATGGATCGCGGACACGCCGCCGACTATCCATTTGCAGATGGAAAATATCGCTCGATAAATATTTTCTCCAAACATGGAGAAGTTGAAATTGCAAACAAAAAAATTGCTTTCGTGCATTATCCTGACTATGCTCGCAGTCTCGCAGAAGAAGGAAAATTCGATTTTGTTTTTTATGGCCACACACACAAACCTTGGACTGAAATAATCAAAGGCGAGCGATATGGAAATATCAAAGAATGTGAAATGCTCAATCCTGGAAATGTTGCCAATCAATATTATCCTCCGACCTTTGCAGTGTTAGATACGAATGATTACAAATTTAAACTTGTCTTAATAAATGGATTAAAATAATACTAATGTCATGAGGATGACAAAAAAAGAACAACTGTCAAAATTAAATATCAAGATGTCCAAATGCAGCAAGTGCCTTCTTCATTGTGGAAATTCACATATTGTTATTGGCGATGGAAATCTTGATGCGGAAATTCTTTTTATCGGAGAGGCGCCTGGAAAAAATGAGGACAAACTTGGAATCCCCTTTATTGGTAGCAGCGGAAGGATATTAGATAAAATGCTGGAGTCAATAAATTTAAAACGCGAAGATGTTTACATCACAAACATACTGAAATGTAGGCCACCTGAAAATCGCGACCCTCTTCCAGAAGAAGTTTACGATTGTCAGCCATGGCTCGAGCAGCAAATTAAAATAATAAATCCAAAACTTATTATTACGCTCGGCCGCTTTTCCTTAAACTGTTTTTTGCCCGAAGTAAAAATATCACAAGTTCACGGAGAACTATTCGATATTGAAATCAATAATATAGGTACAAAAAAAATTCTTCCTTTTTATCATCCAGCAGCGGCACGTCAGAACAGGAAAACGAGAGTCTTGTTTGAAGAAGATTTTGCAAAAATTCCTGCCATTCTAAAGCAAATCAAAAAAGAGCAATGATGCTCTTTTTTGTTAATGTGGGCGGAGCGGGACCTTTCGCGTCACTCACTTGTCGTCGCAAGCTCATTCCTTGTCCTGGGCAGCGTCAAATGTTCCTATGGTCACATTTGTCGACGCACGCTGCGTTGTCATTCTGCTGAATGTCAACTTGCTTTGCTTCTGCCCGTTCGAGTCCCACTCGCCCAAAATTAAAACTCCTCTTGGAAGTTTTAATTATCTGTGGGCGGAGCGGGACTCGAACCCGCATGCCATAAATGACGCGACATTTTAAGTGTCGAATGTATACCAATTTCATCATCCGCCCAAATATTCACTTTTTAATATTACACCCCCTATGTGAAGACTTCAAGCTGTGACAGTTTGGACAAAGCACAATTAAATTCTCAATTCTATTATCTTTAGAATTTCCATTTATGTGATGAAGTTCCAAAGGAATTCTCCCATCTTCAGTCACTTTATCCCATCCGCATTCTTCACAACACTTAAGCTTTAAATTTGCTGCAAATAATCTCTTCTTTAGCTTATAACTTTGAAAATAATTATTTTCTTTTAGTATGTCAATCAATTCAATCCTTGGCTTTCCTATTCCTCTCATCCCCTTATTCCACGCCTTTCCCGTGAAATGCGCCGTATCAATTCCATATTCTTTTATATATTTTCCTATCTGAGTATAATTTCCACCTGCTAATTTAAGATTCAGACAAGAAAGTACCTGTCGTATACTTTTTGACTTCGCTACTGCATTTTTAAGATCAATCTCACCCCAACTTCTCTTTTTATTCATAATGGAATACATGAAAGAATATCTTATCCTGTAAGTATACCACTAATTTTATAGAGAAACAATGTGAGGTCCGTACCAGATTTGAACTGATGTAGACGGTTTTGCAAACCGCTGCCTAACCACTCGGCCAACGGACCTAAAATATTTCTAAAAAACTGTTCAATGCTTACATAAGCTTACCAAAATAATTTTAAAGCGTCAATCAAGCCAAGAAACAAAAAATACCCCACGAATGGGGTATTTTTCATAATTTGTTTTATTCTACAACCTTCGCCATCAGATTCTGTCTTCCAAAAGCAAAAGCTTCTTTTTTTGTTTCCATGTAAATATCTATCTTGTTTCCTTTAATTGCTCCACCACGATCTTCACAAATGAAAGTTCCTTGACCTTCAATTTCTATTTTTGCTCCAAAAGGAAATTCTGGAGGACAAGCAATAGTCCTATTGGCTTGAACTTTAATACCGGAAGCTGTTATTCCTAGACCATCAACTGTTTCATCTATAGCAGCGGTGTAGGCAGAAGCATTAATAACAAATGGCTCTTTTGGAAGATTTGCCCATTTCTGAACTTGTTTTAACTTCCATTTACCTAAGATTTCCTCATTTTTAATTTCTTCAGGAGTTTTTTCTATTTCCTTTTGCTCTTCAACTGCTTGCAAGCCTTCCTTAGCTTCAACTATTTCAGGAGTCAAAAGTTTAGAAATATATGAAAATGTGCTTTTTATATTTGTTTCAGTGTTTATTGTGTTTGCTGATGCCAATTGCGGAATAATTATCGCAAGTGCGGCCAACAAGATTACAACAATCCTGATAATACGCATGAAATGTATCTTACTTTTTAACCATTAGCTGAACTTGCACTATAACTACAGCCAAATGGGTCGACTTCTCCTCTATCATTGTCGACCTACTATATTATCATATTTTAAGCTAACAGTCAACCATAATAGGTCATATTTGGCTCAACAAAGCCTTTTTCGATTTTAAAATTAACAAAAAACAGCCTTTTGAGGCTTAAACAAAGCATTTTAATAAAAAATAGTTTTAGGGTCTAAAAAGTAAAGTAAAACAAGAAGCCTGCATAAAAAATTCGCAGCCACACTGAATCTAATCTGCTAAGTGACCAAATCAGCGCGCTAAAAGGAATTCCCAAAATTGCAAAGATGTTTCGTTTCAAATGTGACCAATTTTCAAGCCAAAGAGTCTTAGCATCTCCCCTGCTAGGCAGGCAATTAAAGGCAATAGATGCGCCTATCCAAATCCAAAAATACTCACGCAAAAGTTCGTTTTCATTTCTACTTAGCAAAAATGAAGCTGCAGACAGAAGAGAGCCCAGGATAAATGGCCCAGCTGCAACAAAAAACGCTTGATAGAAATAATGTGAAGCTTCGTGCAAAACGTAGCCTGCTGGATTTCCAAACCTAAAATAACAAACTTTTTTAACACGCACGCCCAAAAATCTACAAAAAAATTCATGACTAAATTCATGAATGATGACGCCTGGAAAAGTTAAGATTGAAATAAGTTGCCCCAAAATTGTTTCGATTTAGAAAATATTATCTACCAGCTCTTGTATTATTCATATACTATTATGACTTGCCTATGAAGATTGCACAAATAGCACCAATTGTCGAAAGAGTTCCTCCGGCCAAATATGGAGGAACAGAAAGAGTCGTCTATGAAATTACTGAACAGCTTGTTCAAATGGGACATACTGTTACTCTTTTTGCTAGCGGGAATTCCAAAACATCTGCCAAACTGGAATCAATTTATCCAAGAGCTTTGCGAGAAGCAAGAATTGAAAATCTGTATGGGCCAAATGCTTTGACAATGCTTCATATCGGAAACGCCTATCAAATGCAAAATGAGTTTGACATCATTCATGACCATAATGGGTTCATTAGTTTACCTTCAGCCAATATTTCAAACACTCCTGTTGTTATGACTTATCACGGATCATTTAATCCCGAAATTAGAAGACTATATCAGACTTTGAAAAAACCTTTTTTAGTTTCCATTTCCAAAGCGCAGACAAAAGGGGTTGATGGAGTTAATCTCATTGGAAATGTCTACAACGGTTTATCGATGGAAAATTATCCTTTTTCAAATTCACATGATGGTTATCTTTTATTTGTAGGAAGAATTTCCTTGGAAAAAGGTGTCCACTATGCAATCCAAACAGCTCTACATTTGAATGTTCCTCTTATTATTGCAGCCAAACTAGATGATGTTGACTTGCCCTATTTCAATCAATTTATAGGACCTCGTCTTTCTGAAAACATAAAATGGATTGGCGAAGTGAATGAAGAAGAAAGAAACAAGCTGATGAGCAAGGCCATGTGTTTTCTGCATCCCGTTACCTGGAAAGAACCTTTCGGACTCACACTTATTGAATCGATGGCATGCGGATGTCCAGTTGTAGCTTTCAAAAGAGGTTCAATTCCAGAAGTAATAATAAATAAAAAAACAGGTTTTGTGGTTTCTGACATTCACGAAATGATTGAGGCTGTAAAAAAAATAGACACTATCAATAGAGAAGATTGCCGCAAGCATGCTTTAGAAAATTTTAGTGCCAGATTGATGGCAGAGCGATACGAAAAGATTTATGAAAAAATATTAAAAAGACAATTACGAAGAAAAAAATGAACAAACTTGATAAGCAAGAAACGAATATAACTTACGACCCGGATTATTTTTATAATCTTGGCATGCAAACTATCCAAGCATTGGAAGTTCCTGGTGGAGTTTTAGCATCTTCAGCCGAAGAAATTTATGGCTGTATTTTTGGCAGAGACTCATTAATTTCCGCGCTTAAACTCCTTAAGTCACATGACTATGAATCAAATCCTTATTATCTTTATCTTACAAGAAAAATTTTAGAAGGATTATTAGAACTTCAAGGCAAAGAAATAAATATTGAATCAGGCGAAGAACCTGGAAAATGCATCCATGAATTTCGTGCAACCGCACATGAAAGGCTTACAAAAACCGGGACTCCTCCATGGTATATGTACTCCGATGGAACCATGAGAAACTTTGATAGTATAGATTCTACGCCTCTGCTGCTGATTGCACTCTATCGTTATTTTCAAAAAAGTAGTGACACTGATTTTATTAAAGAAAAAGAAAAGAATATAAATTTAGCACTCGATTGGATTTTAAATTTTGGCGACAAGAACGGCGATGGGTTTATTGATTATGAAAAACATCCCGAAAGAAAAGCGGGCGGGCTTGATGTTCAAAGTTGGATGGATAGCGCCGAATCAGTTTTCCACGAAGATGATATCGCAGTCGTGTTTCCAATTTCGCCAGTAGAGGCGCAAGCCTATTCATATCTAGCCTTAAAGCTGTGGTCCAAATATTTTTCCGAGCATACAAAAAAGAGAGCTGAAATTTTATCACAAAAAGCAAAGCATCTTAAGCAAGAATTTAACAAGAGATTTGTTTTTGGACAACCGGAATATCCAATATTTGCGCATGCCATTGATAACAATGGAAAAGCATTAGTTTCCAAACGCTCAAGCATCGGTCACATTTTATGGGCATGTCTTAATGAAAAAGATGATGGAAAAAAAGACTGCATCTTAGATAAGCAATTTATCGAGCCGCTGATAAAAAATATTTTGCAGCCTGATATCTTTGAACCAACAGCTGGCATTCGAACACTTAGCAAAGAATCGAGAGTTTTTGACCCCATCAGTTATCATAATGGTTCTATTTGGCCGCATGACAATTCTCTTATTGCAGAAGGGATGCAAAATTTTGGATTCAAAAAAGAAGCGCACTTGGTGCGCCATGCTATTTTTTCTGCCTACACTCATTTCCAAACACCAATCGAACTTTTCGCTTTTCATGAAGGCAACTATTTGGAATATAAATCACAGTCAGGACAAATTGCCTGCCGAGAGCAAGCCTGGAGCGCCGCATCGATGATTGCAGACGCACTGGCATTGAAACATGAATAAGATAACTATGGCGATTCTCCTTTCAGGGCTTCAGTATCCCAGCCAGCAAGCTTAGCACTTTCGATATATGTGACTTGCAAAAAATTTTCTATTTCTTTTTCTGGATTCGCAGATTTAATAACATCTTCATAGAGTAAAATATATTCTGATAATTTCTTATCAAAGGCAGCTATTTCTGATTTTAAATTTATATTTTCTAAACCCTTCGGGGGCGGATAGATATATGAATAAAAAGCTGGAAAGGGAAATTTTTCATCGCCAGGCCAAAAGCCGAATGCGAAATTCTCTTCATTTTCTGCATATCGCATGATTTTGCCCATTATGCCATCCATTTTTGGAGGCTGCGCTTTTTTACCAGAAAAGCGAGAACTATTCAAATCAAAAAATCCCCAATAAAATTGTACTGGACTGCTTTTTCCGCGGAATGGAGTTCGGAAACGATCAAATATCAAATTAATTTGAAGGATTATTTGCCACCAGCGAGTTACATATTTACTATCATATGAGCAATGAGTATTATCCTTCATGAAATCAATCGGATTTACAAACTCCACAGGCATTGTATATATCTCAACATCGATACCTAAAGATTTCAATGCCACCGTAAATTCTTTATAAAATTTGGAAACACAGCATGGTTTCATGGGAATGATTATCTTTCTACCATCACTAACCTTGATAGAAATATAATGATATATGAAATTAAATTCAATTTCGAATGTTTTTGCATCAAAGTAAATGCGTCCAGTAGTTATTCCCTGGGCATTCACATAAAATGCAACTTCCCACCATTGATTAAGAAAGGGATCAAGTTTTAATTTAATTTTTCCAACTATCTGCATCCACATGTGCAGGGTATCAAGAGTATCTTTCCATTCTTCATAGGGCAACGATGGCCACTCAGCTTTTTTATTTTTTTTCAGCTCGTTCATTACTCTCACATTAATTTTCAATTATCATAATCTTACAATTAATACAATTTTATTAAAAAAATATTTATAGATTCGAACAGCCCCTTTTAGGGACTGTTTTTTGAATCTTTGAGTTGTCTTATTTCTACGGTCAGTACCGGGTTCATGGATAAAAGTCTTGTTTAAGGAAAAATAAAAAGAAACCCCATCACCTTAATAAGCGTGATGGGGTTTTATGTCTCCATTGTCTGTTTAGGACGAGGTTCCGAGCTGGTAGAACTTGTGAGCAAGAAAGACCTTGAAATACTCGTAGATCTGCTGTTCGTCGTTGACACCTCCGAGCTTGAAGACGCGGATGATGGCAGTCATGTGCCTGCGGAAGTCGCCGAAGTTCATGGCGTTGTGATTGGAGCGAAGGATAAGCTCGAGAATTCCGTCCCGTCCTATGCCACGCCCGCGAGCAAGCTGGATTGCACGGCTTTCCTTTCTCCGCATACTTTCTCTGAAATTCGGCTGAAGGGATGAATCGACGATACCCATTGTAAAACTGAAGGCCAACTCTCTGAGTTTTTTGTCGGTGTATCCTTCATACTCGAACTTCTTGGATTCTCCGTAGATGTGCTCAAGCATGAAATCAGCCACAGATGCGAGGCAGAGTTCGTAGATGTCGCTGATGGCGATTCCGCTTTGGCTTGCGATGCGTCTTGTTACTGCAAATTCACTGATAAACAAAGCGAACGGGATGGACTGTCTGAATACAGGCATGGAACACTGTTGAGCATCTTCGATTGCCACGCCTTTATACTGATCCTTTACCTCGGCAATCTCGCGTTTGAACTGCTCAAGCGCTCCTCCAGGAAAGCTTTCGACCATCCAGCCGCGAAAAACTTTCCATGCTATTCTTCTGAGCTCTGCATCATTAGTTACCAACATAATTCCTCCCTCATTTTTAATACATCAGCATTAAAGCTAGATGTTTTTCCTACTAACATTTTTGCAAAGAACAATATAAGTTATAACAAAAAACAATTTCTGTCAAGATTATTTTTAGTTTTGTTTTTAGTTTATTTTTTAGTTCCAACCTAATTTCTGGAGTACTAAAAACAGGCTTTAAACAAAGTCTGTTTTTGCTGGAGCTGGCTAGTGAGTGCGGTTAGTACTGGATTTATGAATAAGAGTCTTATTTAAGGAAAAAGAAAAACGACCCGATGCTGTTAAGCAAAGGGCCGCTCTTTTTCTGATTCTGCGCTGTGTTTATCGTGATCAGTATGTTTTGTTGTGTACTTCTTTCTCACCTGTAAGCGCTTCGATGTAGTGCCACAGAAACTCTTCTGCCGAGCTGTCGTGAATAAAAGTTGACAGCAGGTCTTTGAGAGTGGCTTCGGAGGGCAGGTTGTCCAGAGCTTCAGCTTGATGTGGCCAGCTCTTGTCGACCAGCACCTTTGTTGCGACTTCTCGGTCGAGGACCAGCTCCGGATACAGCGCGAGCAAGCGCACGGAAGGAGGGTCTTTCAGTTCCTTCTCCTTTTTCTCGAAAGCGGAAACTGCATCATCGCCACCCTCTTTCTGGATTTCCGCAAGGAGTTTTTCCCTAGTCCAGTGGGACGACAGCATGGCACATTCATACGGTTTTCTAAGCTCGTAAATGTATCCGGAGAAAACGCCGCAAGGAACTTGGCCCAAGCTGATGTATTTCTCGAGTCCCTCGCTGAGGGGGCACGCCGAGCAGATTATCTTTGCATATGCCCCGGCGTAAGCTTCTTTTTTCATCTTGTTGCACCAGTCCCGGTACCAGATCTGCCCTTCGGGAGCTTTCGGCATTTCCTTATCGAATTCTTTCCTGGGGCAGTTCTGGGGAGCAACTACGCTGAACTTGATGAAAATTTCGGAAACGAGCTTCTCCATGATTTCCTGAGCATCCTTGAGATCCTTGTTCATTCCTTTGGATTCTTCGATGCGTCCGTCTGCGAGGTCATGATTCATCCTCCAAACGAATCCGCCAAGTCCTTCGATGGATGTCCAATATTCCATTTCTGTTTCTGGCCACTTTTTCAGTTCCATACATTTCTCCTTTTAACAGAAGTTGATTCCTTGGTGAAATTTACGCGCTTGTTGAATTTTCGATCTTGTCTTTTACGAAGCTGAGGGATTCTTCCGGCGACTTACTGTAAACTGTTTCTTCCTCACCGCTTTGCATGTCGACAAAGTCGACCCTGACACCTCTCCAGGTTGTGACGAGCCAGAATTCCAGAGTGCCGAAGACGACATCCATCCAGTTCAACCCCCACCCGCCAATGTTCCTATCAACCATCCACCATGAGACGGGCCACACCAGTCCGAGTAGAAGATTTTCCAGATGACGACTTCCGTAATGCATGATGTGTCCGCGGAAGGTATTCATACCGACACAGCAGTGCAAGTAAGAAAATGTCGTCATGCAGAAAATTGTGATAAGCGCGAAGGCGATATAGGTTTTCCACGCCCAGACGAGAAAAGTGCCGGCAAGAATTACCGGCCCGATCTTGAAGAAGAGTGAAACCCCAGCGACGACGACTGCAATCAGAAACAGAAAACCAGTGTACGGCACGAGAAGCAGAAGTAAAGCCACGATTGCAAGAATGAAGCCCAGAGCTTTTTTCATGATGTATCCTCCCAAGTAGTTGGCTTGATTTCTCAAGCGTTTAGAATCAGATATCCTTTGTAGTAGCATCTCAAATCCCAACAAAGAGATACGCGATGCTACCACAAATTAAACTTATACATATTGTTAATGAACGCTTAATTTAAGCATGCTATGCTAAAAAAGTCAATGTTACCATAGGCAGATTTAAACAGCTATGCAATTCCCTTATTATAAAAATAAGGTCATTTTTTCCTTTTTATGCCCGTATTACTATTTTAGTTCTATTCTATTTCTTGGGTAACAAAAAATAAGGCTTTGTAGAGCATTATTTTCATTGAGCTGGCTAGCGAGTGTGGTTAGAACTGGATTTATAGATAGAAGCTTTGTTCAGGCTCCAAGCCTAGACGAAGTCAGAACTGCTTTTCAAAAAAACACGAAATGATTAATGCATAGATTAGCCTACTTCTTACCCTCGTAAGCCTCTTGTAACTGTGCCATGTTAATCTTTTTCATGTCCAATACTGCCGCCATTACTCTTTCGACCTTATTTTTGTCTTGATCTTGAAGCATTTTCTCTATAAACGTTGGCATTATTTGCCATGATAGACCAAAGCGATCCTTGAGCCAGCCACAGATTTGGGATTTTTCATCCCCACCCTCCTTCAATGTTTCCCAATAGTAATCGATTTCTTCTTGTGTATCGCAATTTATGGTCAAGGAAAAAGCTTCAGAAAGTCTGAATGGTTCTCCACCATTAATAGCAATGAAGTCTTGTCCGGCCAAGTTGAAAGCTACTGTCATTACAGACCCAGCTGGTTTCCCGGAAACTTTTTCCGTCACTTTAGGATAGTGACTGATACCGGAAATCCCTGCTTTTTCACCAGCCTTAGTGAAAACTGAAACATAGAACTCAGCTGCTTCCTCTGCACCATCATTAAACCAAATAAACGGGGTTAATTTTTGCATTTGCATATATTTTTAATTAGTCCTAATTATTTAGAGGCTAATAATTGACTTGAAACCGCCATAAGCCATACGCTTCATATCGAACGGCATCGGCATATCTTTCATTTTAGGGTCGCTCATCATCGGGTCTTTCATCACTTTTGCATTGACTGTGTCTCTGTGTGTGCGTGATTTGTAGACAATAAAAGAAAACACCACTGTCTCGCCCTTTTTGACTTTGACCAATTCCGGGAACTTTACAAAATCCATCCCCATCATTGTAGGATTTAAATCATCTCCGACAGCTTCGATATAATCAAGGGCGCCATATTTTTTCATTAATTTTGCCATTGGCAAAGCCATCTTGCGATATTCTGGCAGTTTTCTTATGGGAACTGGCAAAACAAAACCATCTATATATTTAGCCATATTATTATGTATTTGAATTTGAAATTATAAAATTATAAAAGATATTACAATTAAGTTATATGTTTATTTATCATTCTTTAGTGGATTTGTATTTCAGCAAACGAAAAAGTCCCTTAGAAGGTTTGTATATCTTGTCGGGATGTCTTGGGATAAGCTTGGATAAGTTTCCAGATACATCCGTTAACCGTTTTCGGATAAAAACTGGAATCCAATGCTTTGATTTTTGAGAGCAACTCTGACCAGCGCAAACCCTCTGGATTACGGGCATTATGTTCTGAGTTTATTCTAAAAAGACGGACAAGTTGAAATCA
>LBTS01000012.1:0-34918 GCA_000992165.1 Candidatus Moranbacteria bacterium GW2011_GWC2_37_8
CGAAATCTCTTGATTCTTAGGTATTTATTCCTAAAAACCCTCAAGAACTTCCTAATTATCATTTTAGAAAAAATCCCAATATGTATTGTATCTCCTACTCTCTTTTTGCTGTTTAGGATTGACTTCTTTTAAATTTTATGCTAAGCTTTTATGTTAATGTTCATTGAAAAATAAATCACGAACTGGCAGTTGAATAATTTAAATTATTTGATTGTTTGGCTGTCAGTTTGTGCAAAAATCAACCACCAACTTATTAGTCCAAAGGAGGGATTAAATCATGTTAACGACATTATGCTCAGTATGCTTTCAAGATGTTGAAGTGCTGGATTACAATGCGGAAACGGTAGTTCCGAAGAATCACATGAATCATGATATGCAGCACTGCGTTGGCTCTGGATGTGCAGGTCTTACCTGGGAGCAGTTTGAAGTGTTGGCACAGGAGCACTTTGACGAAGACAGTCACAAGCACATGGTGCAGACGGAGAGCATTAATTATGACCTCGAGTGCTACTTCCGTCGTTTCGCAATGTCGCCTGAGCCGATGGCTCTGACGTGGAAACAGGTGCAGCAGCTGAGCATCTACAAGAGGATTCTCCTTCTGGAGCATCTGGTATCGAAGAGGCAGGTTTTTGAAAAACATCTGCCCAATGATTTCGCTGGCTTTGTTGATGGCATCACGAAACTGCTCTCGGGCATAGATAAGAGAGATTTCTGGTGCGGGGATGAAGATTGCATTTATCCTACGAGAAAAAAGTTAAACAAGGGCGTCATTGAGCGAAACGGAATAAGGGCATTTTTAACCACACAATCGCATTTCTCTAACGGGGTGAATCCCAGCATGCATTTCGAAGGAAATTTCAACTACTATCCCGAGGAATCTCCTGCTAGGTGCAACACGAGGCCTGAAGATTTTTCCTGCCCGCCTGATGCAGAATTTGAAATAGTGAAAGCGGCTAATGGCGAAATCATCACCCGTATTTTCGTGGACGTAATGCCAGGGAGTCCCGTGTTGGAATGGATTTTCCCGTCTGCAACAAATGCTTTAGATGAAGTTTACAGGAAATTTATAGCTGGCTTATAATAGCCGCTAAAATTTTTTTTGAAAGAACTGCAATGAAACCGCACGCTTGAATAAGGTGCGGTTTTTTCATACTTAATTCAACATTAAAGTCCGAACTTCATCCAAGGCTCGGAGCTAGTTAAAAAAGAGGTTTATAGTGGTCTCTTTTTGCTGTTTTGGCTTGACAAAAGTTCAGATTTTGTACTAATCTTCATTATCATTGTTGTTTGAAAAAATGAATCATGAACTGGCAGTTTAACAATTAAAATTATTTTGATTATTCAACTGCCAGTTTGTGGGGGAGTATTATGCGACATTTAACCAAGGGAGAACAGAATGAATACACAAATTGTAAAGAGGGGATTTAAAGAAGAACTACAAGATGTTTTCATTGCAAACTTAGCTGAAGGACAAAATGAACATAGCCCTGCTGCCGTTTCTCACTTCGTTGGGAGCGATGAAGTCACCATTCGCAGCACTAATCAAAGAAGCTATGGGTCGATTCCGATTAATGGAAGGGAAAGCCTAAAGCTTCTGCGCGACGCCATGATTGAAATCTGCAGGATGGAAGGCATCGAGTAGTATTTACAAGGTGATATTTAGCATTTTCATGCAGTAGCGCACGACCTTCGGGTACGTGCGTTTTTTTATATCTAATTCAAATTTAGTGTAGCTGCCGGCAAATCTACCTCCTATTGTATGTAATTTAAAGAACATAGATGAGTAATAATAAATATGGATAATGACAAGCAAATAAGAAAATATTTATTGTGGATATTGGATGGGGGAGATGCTCACATGAATTTTGATAGTATTCTAAAGGATTTTCCCATGAATCAAATTAACGTTGTTTTCCCGGGAAGTACTTATTCATTTTGGGGCGCGCTAGAGCATGTGCGAAGAACGCAAGAAGATATTATTGATTTTATTGAAAATCCTAAATATAAAGAGCGAAAGTGGCCAGAAGATTATTGGCCACGAAAAGAAATTCTGGCATCTGCTTCGGATTGGAATAAGACCATAAAGAAATATAAACAAGACTTAGAAATACTTAAAAAGATTATCACAAATCCACAAACAAATTTATATGAAAAAATTCCGCACGGCAGTGGCCAGACTGTTTTTCGTGAAATCCTTTTAATTGTTGATCACACCTCATACCAACTTGGTGAGCTAGCCACCATGCGAAGAGTTTTTGGCCATTGGGATATCACGCATGAATAAATTGAGAAATCTTGTAAAACACGCAGGATTTCATGAAGCAGAATAAAAATTATGAAAATCAAAAGAATAGACCACGTGGGAATTGTCGTAAATAACCTTTCTGCGGCGAAAGAATTTTTTATTGACCTTGGACTTGAATTGCAAGGCGAAGCTCGACTAGAAGGAGAATGGCTTGATAAAATAGTTGGTCTTAATAATGTCAAAACAGAAATTGTGATGTTTCAATCGCCAGATGGTCATCTAAATCTGGAATTAGCCAAATTTGTTGCGCCCGCAGATGAAAGCGAAGTCGAGCGTCCACTAGCAAATACCTTGGGTATCCGCCATATTGCATTTGTTGTCGAAGATATTGAAGCTGTTGTTGCCAAATTGAAAAAGAAAGGTGTGGAATTTTTTAGTGAGATACAAACATATGAAGACAGCTACAAACTTTGTTATCTTCGTGGACCGGAGGGTATTATTTTAGAGTTAGCGGAAGAAATTAAATAAAATAGATATTGAAAATGGAGCGGAATTGTGGCGGCTTTAATTTATCCAATTTGAATAAAGTTGACAAATTATTAAAAATATTGTATGCTTAATATCTTGTGAAATGAGGGACTCTTTTGCAATATCGCATTCAAAAAACTTTATCTAGATTAACATGAACCTTTTAACTATTTGGCAGTATTGGGAATAGCACATGGTTTCTTAAGTCTTGAAATATTTATGAAAAAAAATCCTCTTATTATCAAAAACGCTGTCTTGAATATGGGTGGCACTATTGAAGAATTTATTCCTGAGCGAGGATGTTTCTATATTAATGTGTTAGGAAAGTGTATTCTATTGGAGCGAAAAATTTCCATCACGCGGCAATCATTTGTGAGTGGTCAATTGACCAGATGCAAAGATATTACCAATGAGCTCTTGCGCATCAATGGTTTGCCGACGCCTGAAACGAGATGTTTTTATAAAAAAAGTTATTTAGCAGCAGATGTGGAAAAGAAGCTTGCTGAGCTTCATTTTCCAATCATTTTGAAAGATGCTCAAGGCTCAAATAGTCGTGGAATTTTTCCATTGATTGGGAATATCAAGGACGCCATGATTGTGCTTGAAGAGGAATTGCCGCATTATCGCAGTATGATTGCACAGGAAATGGTGTTCGGAAAAGAGTATAGGATATTAATCTTGGATGAAAAGGTTATCGGAGCGCTTGAAATGATTCCGCCGTATGCTGTTGGGGATGGCGTTTCCACTATCCGTAACATTATTGAAAAAAAACAGTCTTCAACGGAAAAAAGAACTGAATTCGATGAAAAACTAGAACAGATTTTGCAAGAACAAAATTTCACGTTGGAAAGTATCATGTCTAAAAATGAAATTGCATATATTAAAAAAAGTTCATGTCTGGCTGAGGGTGGAGAAACTCGCGATGTGACTGATAGTGTGCACTCAGATATTGAAAAAACTTGCGTTGCTGCTTCCAAGGTTGTTGGAAAATATTTAGTTGGCATTGATGTGATGTGCGAAGATATTTCTTTGGATCCTAAAAAGCAGACGTTTAATATCATCGAAATAAATGGCAAGCCTGATTTATATATCCACTACAATCCCTCCCATGGTCAAACTAGAAATGTAGTGGAAGACATTGTTAAATTCATGGTCAAGGTTTCTTAAAAAATCTGACTTAGACTAAATAAAAACCATCAAAAAAAATTTTTAATCAAGTAATCAAATAAATAGGTATTAACCCCGGGACTTGATGTTAATACGCCCGCCCGCTTCGATACGCGAAGCATTTCGGGCAGGCGCTCGGAAATAAAAAGAATGAATATTTTCTATCCGATTCAAATATTGGCTGATTGGCTGACTTACTCAGCGTTTCAAATTATTCCGGAAACACTGCTGGCCAGTGCAGTTAATTTTTTTATCTTCGATACAATTAAAATTATTTTGCTTTTGCTTGTGATCATTTTCTCAGTTTCAATTATCCGTTCATTTTTACCTCCCGAAAAAATTAGAAACATTCTTTCGCATGAGAAAAAATATGTTGGAAATTTCCTAGCTTCACTTTTGGGAATTATCACGCCATTTTGTTCTTGCAGTGCGGTGCCATTATTCCTAGGATTTGTGCAGGCTGGCGTTCCTCTTGGCACCACTTTTTCTTTCTTGGTGGCTTCTCCAATGATTAATGAAGTCGCGTTAGTGTTACTACTGGGAATGTTTGGATGGAAAATTGCACTGCTCTACATCGTTAGCGGGCTCTTGATTGCGATATTCGCTGGAATGGTTATCGAAAAAATGGACGTGAGAAGCTTAGTGGAGGAATTCGCACTTAATGGAAACGGAAAAAATCTTAATCTTCCCGAATTAAATTGGAAAGAAAGAATAGAATATGCAAAAACATATACTCTGGATATTGTGAAGAAGGTCTGGATCTACGTTGTGATTGGAGTTGGTTTGGGCGCATGGATTCACGGATATGTCCCAGCTGATTTTTTAGCTCAGTATGCAGGAAGCGGTAGATGGTATGCTGTTCCGCTTGCAGTTTTGATTGGTGTCCCGCTTTATTCTAATGCTGCCGGGGTGATTCCACTTGTGGGAGCACTTACAGAAAAAGGTGTAGCCATGGGAACAGCGCTGGCTTTTATGATGGCTGTGACAGCACTGTCGCTCCCTGAATTTATGATTTTAAAGAAGGTAATGAAGACAAGACTCATACTACTTTTTGCGGGTATCGTTGGAATGGGAATAATTTTTACGGGATATTTGTTTAATATAATTTTAAAGTAATGTTTTTCATGTATTTAATAAAAAGCTACCAGAATTGGTAGCTTTTTATTTATTGTCGAGCGAGTGAAGACATCAAAGAGGTCTGATACCTCGCGGCTTGGCACAGTCGTTCGCGAAAGATATGTCTTGCCGCGGAAACCCAAAGGGTTCGGGGCTTGCCTACCGGTAGGCAAGCTTGCCCGGGGTTAATACCTATTTATTTTTTCCTATCGTATTTCCATTTTTCTCCTTCAAATGTTTGATAAAGTAACGGAAAGATTACGAGTGTCAAAATGGTGGACGCTGAAAGGCCAAAGATAATAGCCCAAGCTAAGCCCTCCCAGACAGGATCGGTGATTATTGTAAGTGAGCCTAGGATGGCGGTAAGTGACGTCAGGAGGATAGGCAACAATCGAACGCGACCAGCCTCCATGAGCGCATCAGTAAGTTCCATGCCGTGCTCTTTGAGTTCATCTAAGTATGCAAGATAAATGATGGCATTTTTTACAACGATTCCGGCTAATGCAATAACTCCAATCATCGATGTTGCATTAAAGTAAGTCCCTTTTGTAGCTCCCAATATTGCAAATCCAACAAGTACTCCAATCATAGCTAGTGGAATAGTTGCCATGATAAGAAGGGGCACAACAACTGAACGTAATTGAATGACGAGCACAAAATATATCAGTAAAAGAGCTACAGCCATAGCTGTTCCAAGGTCGCGGAAAATCTCAAGTGTCAGTTTCCATTCGCCATCAATGCGGATTTCCGCGCTTTGTCCGGCTGCATTTTCGTAAGTGACTCCTAGCGGAGACCAAGAGGTAATGTGACCTGTATTGTCAGAAAGATGATAGCTGAGAAGTTTTGGAAAAAGATCCAGCACTGCATACATGACGCTTCGATTTCCCATTTCTCCGCTCACATAAATGACCTTCTGGCGAGAGTCGGTGGCAATTTCACTTTGTTGGGCAAGAGGTTGCTCAAGTAGTAATTCAGATATGGGGACAGTCTGTCCAGTTGAGCTTTTCACGGTAAGTCGCGAAAGATCATTCGTGCTTTGGCGATCTTGAGATTCCATGCGAACTCTGACAAATTGCTGTTCTGCTTGGCGTTCTCCGAAATTTGGAGTTGCGGAATAGCGGGCAACATTAATGCCAGATAGAGCACCATGAAGAGTTTCAATGATTGCAGCAGGAGATATCCCAAGTCTGCCAGCTTTTTCAATATCAACTGCATATTGTTTTTCGTATGAGCGTTGCGAAGTAGTGGTTTTAAGATCGACAATTCCAGGTATACCGCTTGAAATTTTTTCCAAATCTTGTGCTGTCGCTGTCAGTAGTTCCTGATCATCGCCCTGAACTTTTAGAAAAAAAGTAGAACGTACTGGAGGTCCTGGTGGATCCTCAACAACTGTTATTTTTGCGTCGCCTTCACTTATTAGAACTTCTTGATTTAAAGTGTTGCGTAGGCGCTGCGCTATTTGTTCTGATGTTTCTTTACGCTCCTTGTGTGGAGTGAGATTTATTTTCAGTGTTGCCTGATTTTCTCCTGAGCGCATGAAACTTCCCTTGAAAAGACCATTGAAATCAGATATTGGTGCAGCTCCTATAAAGCTTTCAATACTGGTAATCTCTGGAGAATTCAGGGCGGAATTTTCAAGCCTAGAAGAAACCTCTTTGGTTTTGATATATGAGGCTGAGCTTGGCAGGTCTAAATAAATGTAGAATTGCTCCTTATCGGCTTTTGGCAACATGCGAAATTGTACAATCTTAAGCAAAGGCAGTAGTAGGGAAAGAAAAAGCAGGACTCCTGCTGAAGCAAGAACAATATTTTTCTTACGTTTGTTTCTGGTCAAGACGCCGATTAATTTTGCATAGGAATCTTCAACGCGGTGGATTGATTTTACGAAAATATTTTCATGCTCCTCAATCTTATGCGAAGAAAAAATTCCGGTAAGTGCAGGATTTATTGTGAAAGCTATGAAAAGCGATACAAGTAATGTTATGGATACGAAAAAGGGAATAGGACTCATGTATGGCCCCATCATGCCACTTACGAATGCCATTGGAATAAATGCTAGCAAAATAGTTATAGTGGACATGAACACTCCCATTCCGACCTCATCAACCGCCTCTATGATTAAAGTCGATTTGTGTTTACCCGGGTTATTCTTGATGGTGCGGTGTACATTTTCAATAATGACGATAGCGTCATCCACTAAAAGTCCCAGTGCTAAGATAAGCGCAAAAAGTGTAATGCGGTTTACTGTTTGCCCTGCCAGCAATCCTATTCCAAAAGATGTGAGCAGGGTAAGAGGGATTGAAATTGCGACAATCAAGGAATTCCGCAGGCCCAAAAAAGCCATAAGAATAATAACTACAATCAAGATGGATAAGATAAGATGTTTCGTGAGTGTGGAAATTTCTTCATGGGCAGTTTCTCCATCATCTCGCATGACTGATAAATTTACGGAAGAAAATTTATTCCGTTTTTGAATCTCAGTAAGTTTTTCGCGGACTGAACTTGTCACACTGCTGATGTTGGCACCTTTTATTTTAGCAATCGTTACATAGGCTGCATCTTTCGAGTCAGAATCCCTTTGGGCAAGATGAACATTGCTGGTTATTTCTCCAGGACCTTCGGTTATTTTTGCTACATCTGCTAGTTTCACGGGTTTGTCCTGGTCTGAAATGATAACAATATTTGCCGCATCATTGGCGGATGAAATGCTACCATTAATTCTTAGGACGCCTGTGTCGCTGCCATTTTTAAGTGGCTCATTCGTATAAATGCCGTTCGTACTTTTTAAAATTCCAATCACATCAGAAATGGTCAGATGATAGTAAGATATTTTTTCGCTATCAAGCTCGACTTGCAGATTGTTATTCATTCCTCCGGTTACCTCAACTTTTGATGTGCCGCTGACAAGCTTAAGTTCGTCTGACAGATCGAAAGCTAGAGCTCTAAGAGCCTGCGGTGAATAATTGTCAGATGTTAGTG
Source organism: Candidatus Moranbacteria bacterium GW2011_GWC2_37_8 (assembly GCA_000992165.1). GTDB lineage: Bacteria > Patescibacteriota > Minisyncoccia > Moranbacterales > GWC2-37-73 > GWC2-37-8. The sequence goes on from LBTS01000012.1 coordinate 8,036, forward strand.
CTATGCTGATTATTGGGACATCATCCGGATCCATGGTGACTAATGAGGCATCACTCGCACCAATTGGTTTTTGATACTCATTATCTCGCAGTTTTTGAGAAAGTGAAATTTTTGCATCTTCGGCTGGGGTGCCCACTTTAAATTGCACCATGACAACGCTTTGCCCTCCATCGAATGAGTGTGAGATAAGCTGATCAATATTGGGGAGTTGACTTATGGCATCTTCCATTGGACGGGTAACAAGTTCATGAACTTGTTTGGCGTTAGCTCCTGCAAAGTTAGTTGAAACAGTAAAAGCTGGAGCAACAATGTCAGGATTATAAGCCTTTGGCATCAAAATGAAGCTGCCGATTCCCCAGATGACAATAAAAAGCATGGCTAAAATATTTAGTTCGCGATTTTTTACAAACACCCTGGCCATTTTTCCAGCAAGACCTAATTTTTTTATTGGTTCAATATCGTTTGAATTAATTTGTTTCATATGGTGTAGCTAATGAGCCATTTATTAGATATTGTTGACCTTGGGTTACAATTTTTTGATGGGCAGCAATTCCTTCGGAAACTTCAATGGAGTTGCCGTTTTCATTTGCAATTTTTATTAGTTGCTCTTTGGCGATGTTGTTTTCATCTAAAGTGAAAACAACAGAATCTCCTCCGCGAGAAACAACAGAGTTTCTAGGAATTGTGATTGATGGCTGCTGCCTTGGAGTCAATATTTCCCCATGCAGGAAATCTCCTAAGTGAACTGAACTTGTTTCATCGTTTAGATGGATACGTACCAGCGTTTTAAGACTTAATGAATCAACTCCAGGGGCTACCGTGGTTACGATGCCTGAAAGTGGAATGCCAGAGGGGGATTGCAAACTAACTATTGCTCCATTTGTAATTCTGTGTCCGTTAGAGGCAGAAACATAAGTTTCAATTTCTAAATTGTTTTGCGTATGAATGCTGATTAGTGGAGAAGAGAAATTTGCAAAACCGCCAACACGACTATGAATAGCAGTGATGATTCCTGAAAAAGGCGCTACTAGAATAAAATTATTTTTGCCACTCCGCGCAATTGAAAGCGCTCCTTCGGCAGAAGTAAGCTGAGTCTCAGCTCCCTGAATCTGAAGATCGCGACCACGCTTGGCGCTTTCTATTGCTTCTTCATCAGCTGACTCTTTGGCTTGATCAACTAGCTGATCGTAATAGTTTTTAGTTTCTGTGAGTGTTTTTTTGATGGCAGCCACGCTGGCATTGGCGGCTGCAATTTGAGTATCCGATTGATTCGCTTCAATAATAGCTAGCACCTCTCCTTTTTTTACTTGTTCTCCTTCATGTTTGAGTATGTTTAGAATTTTTCCACTAGCCATAGGTGCAATGTCAGCGCGATTTTCTCCCCGCACAAAGCCAGAAATCTCTATTGGTATGGTGCTTTCAGCTATTTTGGCGCGAGTTATTTTTACTGTTGGAACTACCTTGGATTGTTCGGCATTGCTAGTTGATTTTAGTGACAAAATTATTGCCAAAATAATTATAATCACGATTAAGGGCCCAATTAACTTCAGCCAAGATTTTTTTTTCATCAATTTAATTTACATTAATTATTTCAGTAAGCCTGACAGTCGGCTATTTGACATAATACCCCAGGGGGGTATATTATGTCAAGTAGGTAATTAATATTTAATAATAATCAAAATGAAAAATGAAGGAACTATAGAGAGAGCACTACAGACTTTAATTTCAGTCGCATTGTTTTCAGGAGCATTTTTTTGGGTGGACGGAGGGTGGCAGATCTTACTTTTCGTTTTAGCGTCTGCAGTTGCATTTTTCGCTGTTATTGGTTTTTGTCCGATGTATAAATTACTCGGTATTAATACTTATAAAAATAATAAATAAGCAATTTTAACTTATTGTCGAACGAAGCGAGTGAAATGATTCGTTAGCAAACGAGCATTTCCGAGCGAGTGATGACATCAAAGAGGTTTAATACCTCGCGGCTTGCCGCGGAAACCCGAAGGGTTCGGGGCTTGCCCGGGGTTAATACCTATTTATATATAAAAAATGCAGCTCTTAGCTGTATTTTTGCTACTTGAAAACAAATGGGCAGGAATTCGTATTATGTGTGTTACCATTAAATTATGCATGAAGAAGCTGTACAATCTGACGTTGATTTAATTGAGCTGTCTAAGCAAAATCCAGAGTCCTTCGGGCTTTTGATGACGCGTTATCAAGGACCGCTTTTTCACTATATTCGTCGCATGACGCAGCTTCCACACGATGACATTCAGGACTTGCTGCAAGAAGTCTTCATTAAGATTTATCAGAAGCTTAATGAATATGACGAAGAATTGAAATTTTCTAGTTGGGCGTATCGCATTGCGCATAATCATGTTATTGATTATTTCCGCAAAGTTGGAGCTCGAGTTCAAATTAATTCACTTGAGGACTATGAGTGGGAAAAAATTATTAGTGCCAGTGTTCAGATTGAGAAAGCTATTGTCGATAAAGATTGCGTTGAAAAAATTAAAATTTGCATGCAGGAATTGCCAATGAAATATAGAGAAGTAATGATACTTAGATTTGTGGAAGAAAAGGAATATGAGGAAATTATGGATATCTTGAAAAAACCGAAAGGATCAGTAGCGACATTGATAGCTAGAGGAAAAGAAATATTGAATAAGAAAATTAAGGAGCAGAATATTAATTGCTTTTAAAAATATGAAGAATTTAATTGAAAATACTATAGGAAAGATAAAGCAGCAGCAGCTAAAGCCAGCGCCAAAATGGAAATATCTTGCGAGAAAATACGGCAGCTGGAGTGTATTTGGTCTGATTGTTGTTCTTGGTAGTTTGTCGCTTTCCGCGGGATATTTTATTATCGCTAATTTGGATTGGGATTTGTATCGCTTCATGCACCAAAGCATGCTTGGATATTCGCTATCCATCTTCCCATATTTTTGGGCAATTCTAATTGCCATATTTTTGGCTGCGGCATTTTTTGATATTCGCAAAACTGAAACGGGCTATCGTTTTAGTTGGCTTAAAATCTCGCTTATAACACTGGGAAGTATTATTCTCTTGGGTTTGATTATGTCACTATTTGGGATAGGCGGCAGATTTAATTCAATGATGACAAAGGGTGTTCCATATTATGGAAAACATATGATGGTGACAAGGGAGTCACAGTGGATGCAGCCAGAAAAAGGTTTCTTAGCTGGCACGATAAATTCAGTTTCTGATAACGAAATTGTTATCAGTGACTTGAATAGAAGAAATTGGAATGTCCAGTTTAGTGAAAAAACATTAATTAGGCCAAGTGTTGATATTAAACAAGGAGGTATGATTAAGATAATTGGAAAAAAGCTTGGCGAGAATAAATTTGAGGCCAGCGAAATCAGACCATGGATAGGTAGGGGAATGATGGATGGTCAGCAGAGAAGATTTATGATTAATGGCAGCGGTATGATGCGGAATAATTGAAATGAAAACTTTTGCTGTCAGCTTCGTTATATATTGTGCTAGCAGCAGTTAATAAATAAAGTAAAAAAACATGATTAAAAAAGGAGTTATTTTCGGGGCATTAGGATTGGCAGTTATTGGTGTGAGTGCTTATGCAGTAGGTGCGCTTGCTTCACAAACTCGTCAAGGACAATTTGGTCCTAATTATACATCAGAGCGCCATGAGCAAATGCAAAAAGCATTTGAAAATAATGATTTTGCGGCATGGAAAGAACAAATGGGAACTCGCGGATCAGCCAATTTGGTTACCCAGGAAAATTTTGCACGTTTTTCTGAGATGCATAAATTGATGCTTGATGGAAGAATTGATGAAGCTAATAAAATAAAATCAGAGCTTGGCCTCGGACAAGGAAGAGGCAACAGTAAAGGAGCGATGGGCGGCCAGCGTGGACAAAATCGAGGGGGAAATTTTGTTGATGCTAATAGTGATGGAACTTGCGACCATCTTCAAAAATAAGTCGCAAATTGTCCAGTAAATATAAAAAGTTACGTAATTAATTTACGTAACTTTTTTTATTATCAAGCAAAGTGAGAGAAATGAAAATTAATATTTTCATTTCCGAGCGCCTGCCCGAAACGCTTCGCGTATCGAAGCGGGCGGGAGCGCAGATACCAAAAGGTTTAACCTGCCTGCCGGTAGGCAGGTACCTCGCAACTTGTCCACCTCGGCGAGCCTCGAACGAGACGGGCTGCGTGAGCCCGTTGGGTCCATGGCTCTGCCCTGTGGGCATAATATCTTCTTATTTAAATATTTGTAATGGTGCAATTTCTTTCTTTTGCAATTGTAATAATCTTAAGGATAAATCTAAAAATTTTATTATATGCGAAAAATAACGCCATTTCTATGGTTTAAAGATAACGCTCAGGAAGCGATAGATTTTTATGTCTCTATTTTTTCAAAGGCAGAGAGTAAGAAGAGTACTCACTATACCGAAGAAAGCGCGGAAGCATCAGGTCAGCCAGAAGGTACAATAATGACATCAGAATTTCAACTAGAAGGTCAAGATTTTGTGGCTCTTAATGGCGGGCCTATATTCAAATTTACGCCAGCAATTTCTTTCTTCGTTAGCTGCCAGGAGCCGGATGAAATTGAAAAATTATGGGAGAGGCTTTCGCATGGCGGCAAGGTCCTGATGGAATTGGATAAATATCCATTCAGTGAAAGATATGGTTGGCTTGAGGATAAATTTGGAGTTTCTTGGCAATTGAATTTTGCGGATGCCGAGCAGAAAATTAAACCAGCTTTAATGTTTACTGGAGATCAATTTGGAAAGGTTGAAGAAGCTATGAAATTTTACACAGCCTTATTTGAAGGTTCTGGCATCGATAAGATTGAGCGCTATACTGCTGGAGAAAATGATAAGGAAGGAGCGATTAAATATGCTGAATTTACTCTTAGCGGTAAAAACTTTGTTGCCATGGAAAGCAGCATGGAGCATGCTTTTACTTTCACTCCGGCCATCTCATTTGTTGTTGACTGTCAGGCGCAAGAGGATGTGGACAAATTCTGGGAAAAACTTTCGGAAGGTGGCGAGAAAGGACAGTGTGGATGGCTTGAGGATAAATTTGGAATCTCTTGGCAAATCGTTCCGGCAGCTTTGGGAGAAATGATGAGCGATCCAGATAAGGAAAAATCCAGACGAGTAATGAAAGCCATGCTTGAAATGACGAAACTTGATATTGAAAAATTAAAACAAGCTTACGAAGAATAGTTCACATAATTTTAATTTTTAAATTGAATGTATGGAAAACACTATTAAAATTAACAATAGTAGGTTGCAAGACATCGCGCTTCTTGTAATGCGAATAATAATCGCGATAATTTTTATTTATGCTGGCTTGGCCAAATGGACTTTTTGGTCATCGCATCCAGCGGAGATGACTGACGGGATGTTGAATCTTATCAAATTTCTTTCAATTGTAGAGCCCCTCGGCGCCGTGGCCCTCGTTGTCGGCTTTTTGACCAGATGGGCGGCAGCAGGTCTTGCTATCATAATGCTTGGAGCAATTTTTGTTTTGAAATTCACAATGCAAATTGGTTTTTTTACGAGTCCGACAGGTGTGGGCCTTGATTATAACCTGCTTATTTTTGGAGGTTGCATCGCACTAATGACTTTTGGAGCAGGTAGTTGGTCGCTGGATAAATTGTTGCTGAACAAGTCTACAAGATAAATTTGCTTGGAATATTAATGATGAAACTCTTAAGAGCAGGCTTGGGCCTGCTCTTAAGGATGAAAAAAACTTGCTGAACAAAATTTTAATTTGATTGTATTAAGATAGTGAATAAAAAGTATGAACAAGATATCTAAAATTTTTCCAATGCCCATCCTATTATTTTCTGTAGCCGGAATATTTTTTTCATTTAGCAATATTGTTTTTGCTCAGCAGAGCAATTATTTAATTGAAAATAATTTTGTCATGAAAAGTTCCAGTGAGAACATCTTTGATTATTATCAGAAAACAAAAGACAAATATTTATATATTGAAGTTGCATTAAATGATTCTAATGTTTTGGCTGCTGATGAATCCATGCATGTTCAAGTCAATGATACAACTTCGGTAAAAGTAAAGGAGACGCTGGTTAAGAAAAATCTTCCGCCCAAAAATCTGAATACTTCCGGTGGTGGGATAGGATTGCCTGGCCCTATTCTTTCTGAAATCAAAGTTGTTAATGGGAAAAATGTGTGCGAGCACAAAAAAGATAAACCAAAAAAGAGTAAAAAAAATCCCAAAGGTCATATTGATGGGGAGTGTTGCCTTGACCCAGGTGAAACACCGAATTCTCTTTGCTATTATCCACAGGCACAATATGGAAAGCTCATTCAAAAATATTTAAATAATGGAAAGAAATAGCTGCCTTTTAAAATCAGATGCAATACATTTGCCAATTTCGGCGTATAATAGATGCAGAAAGCTTTTAAGGATTGTAAAATGGATTTGCAAAAACAGATTAAAACTTCTTACGCCATTGCTATAATATTGATGGTTTCTTCTTTTGTAAGCATCGGTTTTTTGTTTTATGAAAAAAATCTTAAATTTGAAGAGCCGATAGTTATTATTGCTGCTAAAAAGCAGCATAAAATAATGGGCTATGATAGGATTGAGCGACCAAAACCGCCAGCAGTTTCTATGAAGAGGCTTAAGGCACAAGGTTGTGTGGCCGATGGATTGCTTTCAGAATATCATCCAGAAAATGATAACTTTGTAGAACTTATAAATAGGTCGAATTGTTATTATTTGCATCGAGCGATTGAAACCTGGCTGAAGCCTCCTGATTTTGAAACGGTCGGATATGTCATGAATCAAATGAAAAAGAAAGATTTGGTTTATGGAATGTTCATAGCCGAAGCTATTGATTTCAGGGCGCATTATTTAAATGAGCTTACGGGCAAGGAGTTTGATTTTCGAACAATGTGCCGAGGGGGGAGCGAACAGGCTTGGGGAGAAGGAAGTTGCAAACCGACGTTCGCCAGTGGTGAATATCGAGAATACATCCAATACATAACTAGCAAAGCGATAGATGCTGGTGTTCAAAGTTTTACTTTTGGTCAAATATACATGCAGGAAGATCCTGCGGAGGATCGTGCGCCTAAGATTGTTGCCAACATGAGGAAATATGCAAAAGAAAAAGGCGTGGACATCGTGATTGGAGCTCAAACTGGCGCAATTGAAGATGAAAATTATTTGAAACTTTTTGATTATATCGAAGGAGGTGTTGGACTAGATGCTGATGGCAATGTGGAAGATGGACCCTGTTATTCAGGCAGGGGTGGATGTTGGGCGCTGCTTTGGCATGATAATTTTGCCAGCAAAGCTAATAATGTTTTGCTCCATCTGGATTGGACTGGAATTCCAAGTGACGATTTGGACATTTTTGCAAGAATGACAAAAGAAAAAAGAGCTGAAACGTTAAAGAATCTTTATGTTAAATTTTCTTCAAAAAATATGGGCTTTATGATGCCATATTTTGGTGTGCTTTATAAGGATAATGGAGGATGTTATGGACCTAAAAAAAGATTTTATTCACCTGACAATGATTATTCATGTAAAGACGAAAATGCTATCAACAAAATTATATCCGGTGTATATTAAATATGTGACATTCACAATTTAGCAATTTAACCATTTAACAATTTAACAATTTAAACCCATGTCTAAAACAACAGAAGATTTAAAAGCTGCTTTTGCTGGTGAATCCCAAGCAAATAGAAAATATTTGGCTTTTGCAAAAGTTGCTGAAGTTGAAGGAAAAGCTAATCTTGCTAAACTTTTTAGGGCTGTAGCAGAAGGAGAAACTATTCATGCATTGAAGCACTTGAATACCTTAGGAGAAATAAAAACATCTCTGGAGAATGTCAAAGCTGCCTTAGCCGGAGAAACATATGAGATTGAAACAATGTATCCATCTTTTATTGCTGATGCTCAAGCTGAAGGAGAAAAAGCCGCTGAAATGAGTTTCACGGGAGCAAATGAAGTTGAGAAAATTCACCAAGGACAATTTGCTGCCGCACTCGCAAAGGTAGAAGCAGGTGAAGACATTGAAGCTAAAGAATATCATGTCTGCCCAGTCTGCGGAAACCTTTTTGACGGCGAACTACCTGACAACTGTCCGATTTGCAAAGTATCAAAAGAAAAGTTTATTAAAGCGTAAAACAAATTTAGATAAACTTACTATTGGCAGGGATTGAATTGGAAGGATCCCTGCCCCTTTTCTTTTTTCTGTAATGTGTTAGAATATTAATCCAGTGACTTTTTCATTGGATTTTTTTTATTTATTACCTAAAAAGCTAAAAAGCTAATGCCTAAAAAGCTATTAAAAATATATGGCAAATAATGATGTTGCAGTTAGATTTAATAAGGTTTCGTTTGAATACGGACATGATAAGCCCATTTTGGATGAGGTGTCTTTTTCGCTTAGAAGAGGCACGAAAATGACCTTAATGGGACAGAATGGCGCTGGAAAAAGCACAATTTTGAATTTGATTACTGGTGAGCTCAAAGCGCATGACGGTTCTATTTTTTTGGATGACAGACTAAAGATTGCTTATGCGAAACAGGTTATTCCGCGCGACCAGCTTGATTTGACCGTAAAAGAATTTTTTGAAAAATGTTTTGATGAAAAAATATGTGAATTTGAAAGCGCCTCATGATAAAATTATCCGCGCCTTTTCTGGTGGACAACAAGCACGATTACTTTTGGCTTCAGCTTTGATTCAGAATCCTGACTTGCTTATTCTGGATGAGCCTACAAATAATTTGGACAAAGGTGGGATCGCTCATCTTACTGAATTTTTGGTTGGATATCAGAAAACTTGCATCGTGATTTCGCATGATGCTGATTTCTTGAACGCCTTCACGGATGGAGTTTTGTATTTGGATGTCTTTACTCAAAAAGTTGATCAATATCTGGGAGATTATTATGTAGTGGTGGCTGAAATTGTTGCACGCATCGAAAAAGAAAAGATGAAAAATGCTCAATATGAAAAAGAAATAATTGCCAACAAGGAGAAGGCAAACTTTTTTGCAAATAAAGGAGGTAAGATGCGTCTGGTTGCTCGTAGAATGCGCGAGAAGGCTGAGGAAATGGAAGAAGCTAAGGTTGATGTCAGAAAGGAAGATAAGGCCATCAGGGCCTTTACAATTCCTGCTCAGAACGATTTAGGAGGACAACTTTTGAAAATAACATCGCTAACGGTTATCAAGAACCATCATCCATATCCGATGGAGGCAAATGTTGTTCTCAAAAAGAATCAACATCTTCTTTTGTCCGGTCCCAATGGAATCGGAAAAAGCACCTTGCTTGAATCTTTAGCTGCTGGCAAGGCTGAAGGCTCTGAAATTGCGGAAGGTGTACGCGTTGGATATTATCGCCAAGATTTTTCTACTATGAATTTCGATGATACCGTCTATGAATCATTGGCAAACATCATGAATAGGACTGACGAGCAGCAGCTTCGCTCGGTAGCATCAGGATTTTTGATTGACAGCAAAATGATAAATTCAAAAATCGGAACACTTAGTGAGGGTCAAAAGGGATTGGTGGCTTTCGCGCGACTTGTGCTTCAGCAGCCAGGCTTATTGATTCTCGATGAGCCGACCAACCACATAAACTTCCGCCATCTTCCAATTATTGCCGAAGCGCTTAGCAAATTCGAAGGAGCTATGATCTTGGTTTCGCATGTAAATGAATTTGTCGAGCAAGTTAGGATTGATGAGATTCTAGATTTGGACAGATAAAGTCGTATCAGTGGTGCCAAAAATATGCGGTTGTCGCAAAATGGCGCCAAGATGTTTGGGCTGAAAAAGAGGCCTAAATTATAGCTAGCCATTGACTTTTTCTGCTCCATATGCTAGTATTAATATGCAGCAAGAGGTATGCTAGCGTAGTTTCGTCGAGCTTATACCGCAACAAAGCCCACACCTGCACTTAACTTAAAACAATACAATCGCAATGACACAAGGAACAATCAAAAGATTGACTGATCGTGGATTCGGATTCATCACTCCAGATGGTGGTGACAAGGATCTTTTCTTCCATGCAAAAGAACTTCAGAACGCTGAGTTCAATGAATTGCAAGAAGGAGCACGCGTTGAATTCGAAGTTAGCGAAAGCCCGAAAGGACCTAACGCTATCAACGTTTCACGAATCTAGTCTATACTTTTTAGTATATTCAAAATTATCAAAAAACCCTTTTCGGAGGGTTTTTTGTTTAGATGACGGTTGTGGTAAACTAGACAATATGAACAAGTTATGGATTTAGAAATATTGGGCTGGCGTAGATACAGCCAATCACAAAAAAATATAGAAAATTTTTCTTTGGAAAATATCGCGCGCGTAGCTGTGGAAAACAGGGGCGGTTATTTGCTGTATTCGCAGTTTGGAGAATTGGAAGGAATTGTGCAGGGGAAGTTCATCAAAAAAGCTGAAAAAGAAAGTGATTATCCCAAGGTTGGAGACTGGGTGAATATTGTAAAACTTCAAGGTGAGCAAAAGGCTGTAATTGAAAGTATTTTGCCAAGATTTTCCAAACTTTCTAGGCGGCGTATTTCCAAAGATCGCAGTGAAATTAATAAACAACAAGAAGAGCAAATTATTGCGACAAATATTGATATTGTGTTTATCATGCAAGGGCTAGACGCGGATTTTTCTTTGGAAAGATTAAACAGATATATGGAAGCCGTGAAAAATGGGGGAGCGCATCCTGTTGTGCTTTTGAATAAGTGTGATTTGATTAAAAATCCAACAGAAAAAAAAGCCGATGTTTTAGCTGAAAATCCCGGTGGAGAAATATTTTTAGTGAGCGCAAAAACTGGGCATGGCTTGGCTGAAGTGAAAAATTTGATAAGTGAAAAATCTGTAGTTTTTGTTGGATCTTCTGGTGTGGGAAAATCTACCCTCGCCAATGCTCTTTTGGGGATTGATTTGCAAAAAATTCAGGAAGTGCGTGTTAATGACAGCAAAGGAAGACACACAACCACCAAAAGAGAAATGTTTCTTTTATCTTCTGGCGGCATTTTGATTGACACTCCTGGAATGCGAGAGCTTGAGCCATGGGAAAAGCAAACTGAATTTGCACAGGAAAAAGCCAAGAATAATGCTAAGCGAAAGATCAAAAATGGACGACTTGCACGAGCATTAATTAAGCGACCAGAGTTTACGAAGGATAAATAAAATCATGTGTTTTTGTCTGAATTTAATGCTCGTATCATTTTTTCTTGCCTTTCCCTCTCGAGTCGGCCGTGAAATATATTACAAAATAACATAATGAACAAAAGCAATCTGAACAATTTATTGAAAAAATTATATTGCAAAAATCAAAAAGAGATTTTTGTTTTTAATGCTCCGCGCGAATTCCTATCAGTTTTATGGGATATTGGAAAAATAGTTAAAGTAAAAAGAACAGTGCAGGGAGATGAGAGAATAAATTTTGCGTTGGTTTTTGTACGTACATCGAAAGAAGTCGAAAAACACGCTGTTATTTTGGAAAAAAATTCAGAAAAGGGTGCTATTGTATGGTTTGCCTATCCTAAGAAATCTTCCAAAACATATACCAGTGAGCTTTCGCAAGAAAAAGGCTGGGAATCATTGAATTCAATAGGCTATCAAATTGTCAGTTTGATTTCGATTGACAATGATTGGACAGCAATGAGATTTAAAAAGGAGCAGGAGCGGCAATAGGCCGCTTTTTTTGTTTGTAAGAATGATATCTTCAAAGCGTATTAACTATAGGATTGTATTGATAATAAAAGCAATGAAAAAAATTATTAAAACAGAAGAAGAATGGAAAAAAATTCTCACGCCGGAGCAATTTCATGTTATGAGAGAAAAAGGAACAGAAGATCCATATTCATGCGCTTGGCTCAAAAAAGATTCAGGGAAAGGCATATTTTATTGTGCGGCCTGCGATCTACCACTTTTTTCCAGTGAGACAGAATTTGAATCAGGAACTGGTTGGCCTAGTTACTTTAATCCAATAGACAGCGAAAATGTTGAAGAATTGGAAGATGATAGTCTGGGCATGAAACGTACTGAAGTAAGATGCGCGCGCTGTCAGTCGCATCTGGGGCATGTTTTCAATGATGGACCAGCTCCATCAGGTAAAAGATATTGCATTAACTCAGTATCGCTAAATTTCAAGGCTAAATATTCAATGTCATTCCCGACCAGATCTGGTCGGGAATGACATTGAATTCCAGCGTTGTTTTATGAGCAACAAAGAATATAAATTAGAGTCTATTGTTTTAGGAGGTGGTTGCTTTTGGTGTTTGGAGGCAGTTTATTTGCGCGTTAAGGGCGTTAAGTCAGTTGTTTCTGGCTACGCAGGAGGATTAGATTTGGATATGCCTGTGAGCGGACCAACTTATGAACAAGTTTCTTCGGGAAAAACTGGTTTTGCTGAAGTTGTTAAGATAACTTTTGACCGCACAGTAATTTCCTTGGAAGATATTTTACATATATTTTTTTCAATCCATGATCCGACAACCCTAAATCGCCAAGGAAGTGACATTGGGACCCAATATCGCTCAATTATTTTATTTAATGACGAAAATCAATACAATACGGCGGATAAAGTTTTAAGAGAAATAGCTGAAAAAAATCTTTATGAAAATAAATTCATTGTAACGGAGCTTAAAAAACTTGAAAAATTTTATTCAGCTGAAGATTATCATCAGAATTATTTCGCTAAAAATTCTGAAAATGCCTACTGCCGATTAGTGGTGGCACCAAAAGTCGCTAAATTTCGAGAAAAATACTCTGAATTTTTTGTTTAAAAATAATATGAAAAAAGTATCTTTATTTTTTTCTATCATCCTTGTCCTTGTTTTTGCAATCTTTATTATGAATAGGAAGGAAATGGATAAGGCAAAAGAGGACCAGGCTCTTATTAACGATATCAAAATAGAGCAAAATGAAGGAAATTTAGATGAAATCTCAAAGATTATCGTTTTCTCTGAGCCTATTGAAAAGGCAAGTGAAAGAGTTACTAAGAAAAATTTTGGAATATATGTGACGCCGAAAAATTCACCCGTGCAGCCTGAAAAGTTTCAAGGATATCATACCGGCGTTGATTTTGAAATTTTTCCGGGAGAGGAAGAGTCTGACGTTTTTGTTAAGGTTATTTGTACAGGAAGATTGCTTTCAAAGAGGTTTGCAAGCGGTTATGGAGGCGTGGCTACGCAGGAATGTCAACTTGAAGATGCACCAGTAGTAGTTGTTTATGGTCATTTAAATTTAGAAAGCATTAAACATGATTCTGGAGATAGGCTAAATGCTGGAGATGACCTGGCAATTCTTGGAAAAGGATATAGTGCTCAGACAGACGGCGAACGCAAACATTTACATTTGGCAATTCATAAAGGAAATGCAATCAATATTCTGGGATACGTTAAAAATAGGGAACAACTTTCTAGTTGGATTGATCCCTGTCAATATTTTTGTGAAAAATAAAATGGTATTGATACCTTTTTATTTTTTTATTATCAAGCGAAGTGAGCGAAATGAAAAATTAATATTTTTCATTTCTGAACGCCTGCCCGAAACGCTTCGCGTATCGAAGCGGGCGGGAGCGCAGATACCAAAAGGTTTAATACCTAGCAGCTCTGCTGCGTGGGCCCAAAGGGTCCAGGGCTCTGCCCTGGGGTATGATACCTTTTATCTTTCATAATTTCTTTTAGCTAAGGCAAATAAGTAGAAAAATAAAATCTAAATGCATTTACAGACGATAAAACCTGTCCATGATGAGATACATAGGTAACACTTCTAAAATTAAGAAGTATGTTATCAAAAAGCCTTTTTGATGCTAGAAATGACGATAGATTAACAAATTGGAAAGGTTTTCATATTGTTGAAGACCTTGTTCAAATCTATCGTATGGTATACAACTTAGATAAATACTCAACACTATCCAAGAGCGCTAGGAATCGTCTCAAATGGATGGACTACTATCGCCAGTGCGAGAATGCATCCAAGACCTGCAGACACTTCGGAATTTCCAGAAAAATCTTCTACAAATGGCATAACATTTTTGACCCAGAAAACTTGTTCTCCTTGGAAGACAAAAGCAAAGCCCCAATCAACACAAGAAAGCGTGAAATTACCCAGGTCGAAGAAGACAGGGTTGTGGCTCTTAGAAAAAGAAATCTCTGCTATTCAAAGTTTAAGCTGGAAAAACTCTACCTACAGGAGTATGGCGAGTGGGTGTCTAGCTGGAAGATTCAAAATGTCATCCTAAAACACAATCTCTATCCCAACCGAGTAAGAACCCAAAGAATCACTAGAAAGCGCTTAAAAGCTAAGAAAAAGGAGCGTATCACTAAACTGCAAAAACAAAAACAAAGCGGATTTCTGCTTTGTCTAGACACTGTTCAACTACGAAGAGAAAATGATAAGCGCTATGTGTTCACAGGAATTGATTTCCATTCCAAGGTTGCATTTGCTAGAATGTACAAAAATATTAATTCACTCAATGCTGCAGATTTCCTGAATCGCTTGCTGTATCTCGTTAACGGTAACATCCAAAACATCCAGACAGACAATGGATCGGAGTTTCACAGATATTTTGAAACAGCCTGTGATAAATTAAATCTGAATCATTACTGGTCGCGTCCAAGAACTCCTAAAGACAATGCAGTCAATGAGCGTTTCAATCAGACTCTCCAACACGAATTTGTAAACTTTGGCAATTTCACTGCTGATACCGAAAAGTTTAACCTTAAGCTCACTGAATGGCTGATAGAATACAATTTCAGGCGTCCCCATGAAACCCTAGCTTATGCTACACCCATAAATTTCCATAATTCAATGCAAGTGTTACCTATGTACCCTTCAAGTACAAAACCTTGACTTTTTGCATTTTATCATGTATACTGATATGGTGCTTAAAAATGAATATCTGGATATTTTGCTGGGCCCACATTACTTTAGAGGGGACAATGAAAATATTTTATCTAATCAATAAGGTATTTTTTTTATTTTAGAGCGAAGTCGAGAGAATTGAAAGTAATCTTTCAAATTCCGAGCGAGTGAATAAAAGCTCATTGCCAAAATGCAAAAATAGAAACAGAATATTGTTTGCGAGCGAGTAAAAATTAATTAGGGCTTACGCGTTACTATCATATTTTAAACGGGTGAATAGGGTATTTAATGTGTGTGCCTTGAAAAAACAAAAATGTCTAAATTTGAAATGCTTAAAAAATTGGAGTATTTAGTGGCCTTTCAGACTAACTGTTTAGAAAAAGGTGATTGGGATGATTTTGATCGACTTCAAGATAGTATTAAAAAATTGGAAGCTAATATTCTTCATCATGTGGGAGAATGAATTCTTAAGATGTAATTAATTTTCTCAATTGGCAATAGGGGCATTTGCAGCCGTTGGGTTTTATGAGAGTTAAAAAATATTCAGCTCCGTAATCGTAGCTAAGTTCTTCACCTTCGGCAATGTCACGAAGCGCATATATTAATATCATCCGTCTGTTTATCTGCACCTCGCAGTTTGGTTTGCAAGAATGATTAATATAGCGGCTTAAGTTTTCTCTTCCTTTTCCGTCGATAGCCCAGCGTGAATTAATTTTGAATAAATATTTACCGCCACTGGCGCCTGTTTGTCGCGTAGGTATAAGTTCTCCGGTATATTCGATAATAAATGTTCCTCGGGGTATGTTTTTCGTGGTAAAAAGACCCAGCCCCGAAACTGAACGTTTAACTTTTAAGAATTCCTTTTTTAAAGTTTTTTGATACTCTGGCATAAATTTGCAATACATATTTTTACTACAAAAGTACTTCGCAAATATTTTGGTTTGAATGGAATTATTGTATTTAGGTGTAATAACAGTAGACATTGAAAACTTAATATTCAAAAATCTTTTGAATTATCCTCATTAGATTTTTACAATTATTATGAATGAGAAAGAACTGTATAGTATTTTAGCGGATGAGAAATCAATCCAGAATTCAATCAAATCTTTGAATGGAAATGGATTCGAAGCTTTGGTGGTGGAAACTGCCACTGAAGCGAAAGAAATGGTTCTCAGGATGCTTCCCAAGAGAGCTGAAGTTATGACTATGACATCCGTAACTCTTGATACTATTGGGATTTCAAAAGAAATAAACGAGAATGGAAATTATAGTAGTGTTCGAGAAAAACTTTCCTCAATGAATAGGGAAACTCAAGTCAGTGAAACCCAAAAACTCGGAGCAGCTCCCGATTGGGTTATTGGAAGCGTGCATGCTGTGACGGAAGATGGTAAGGTGATGATCGCATCAGCGACCGGAAGTCAATTGCCAGCTTATGTGTATGGATCTAGCCACGTTATTTGGATTGTAGGTTCACAAAAAATTGTTAAGGATATGGAAGAAGGTCTTAAGCGTATCTATGAATATGTTTTTCCACTTGAAAACGAACGTGCCATGAAAGCCTATGGAATGGGCAGCGGTGTTAATAAGTTGCTGATAGTAAATAAGGAAGTTTCGCTTGGCCGCATTACAATTATTATAGTGAAGGAAAAATTGGGTTTCTGAAGAGCTGAGTTTCTGGTCAAAAACATGCCAAAGGCAGGGCATGTTTTTTGTTGCTAAAATTGGACTGCAATAATCGACGAGTAATTGTATGAAGATTGTTATTAATTATGTATAGAATTTTATTTTCGCTAAGACGTATTACTTTATGTGTATAATTTTAAATAATTACATGAAAGGAGGCGAGAATATATGATGTACCGCTATGATTATCCAAATATGATGTACGGATTCGGTTTCGGGTGGATTTTTATGTTAATTTTCTGGGGTGTTATCATCTGGGCTATTTTTACTTTGGTTAAATATTTTACGGAGAAAAATGGTTATGGATACGGAAATAGGAACAAGGATGATGAGGCAATGAGAATTTTGAAGGAGCGCTATGCCAAAGGAGAAATAAACAAGGAGGAATTTGAAGAGAAGAAAAATGTTTTAGCAAACAGGCATTAATTTAATTTCCTTTTGCAAGATATGAAATGTGGATTAAAGAAAAAAGTTACATTGCCCTTTGCTCAAAGTATAGCCAATATTAAAAAAGAACTTTCCAATGAAGGATTTTTAGTTTTGACTGAATTTAACATGCGAGCGATATTGAAAGATGCTCTTGGTGTTGAGTTTGAAAGTTATATATTGTTGGGCGTTTTAAACCCAGCTTTTACTCATCGTATTTTAATTTCACAAAAAGAAGCTGGAATATTTCTTCCAATTCAAATCGCCATTTACGAAGAATTTGGAGAAATCTGGGTGTGCTCCGAATTAGCAAGTGACTCGATGGGTGGAGCTGAAAATCCGCAATTGGCTGATATTGCAGCAGAAATGGATATTTCGATTGGCAGAGCTATGGAGCGAGTATGATTTTTGTATTTCAAAAAGATATGCTAGATTGCTTATATAGTAATAATGAATTGAAATATATGATTCCGAGGTGGTTTATTTGGCTATGCATAATAATTGGATCTTGGATTGGTGCCTATATCCCAATGCTTTGGGGTGGGAGTGTCTTTTCTTTTTCTTCAATAATTTTTTCAACAATTGGCGCTTTCGTTGGAATTTGGGCTGCACTGAGAATCGGAAATTCAATATGAAAAAACAATCATTGCTTCAAAATGCACCTTTGGCTGATAGAATGCGTCCTCAAACCCTTGAGGAATTTTTCGGTCAGGATGAATTAGTTGGAGAGGGATCATTTCTTAGAAGTGCAATAAAGGAAGACCGCGTGCCATCAATGATTCTATGGGGACCGCCAGGAAGTGGCAAAACGACTTTAGCTTCAATCATAGCAGGCGAAACAAAATCTGAATTCATTCAAATCAGCGCGGTAACTAGTGGAATAAAAGAATTAAGAAAAGTTATTGCTGAAGCTCAAGAAAACGAGTGGCAAAAAAAGAAAACCATTTTATTCGTGGATGAAATCCATCGTTGGAACAAATCCCAACAAGATGCACTTTTGCCGCATGTGGAACATGGATTGGTAACGCTGATTGGCGCAACGACTGAAAACCCAAGCTTTGAAGTTAATAGTGCGCTTGTTTCGCGGACGCGCGTGCTCGTGCTAAAAAAACTTGAACCGGAAAATATGGAAAAAATAATTTCCCGCGCTCTTTCTGATGAGGAAAGGGGACTGGGAAAGATGGGAATAGAAATTGATGAAAAGATGATCAAGGAAATCGCTTTGCTTTCTAATGGTGATGCACGCATGGGGCTTAATACTTTAGACTTGGCTTCAGCTCAAAATAAAAAAATAACACGCGAAGTCATAAGACAGGTTATTCAGAAATCGCATCTTTATTACGATAAGGCTGGCGAGGAGCATTATAATATAATTTCAGCTCTTCATAAGTCGATGAGAGGCGGCGATGAAAACGCAGCGCTTTATTGGTTGGCGAGAATGTTGGAAGGCGGCGAACAGCCAACATATGTTGCAAGAAGGCTTTTGAGATTTGCGTCTGAAGATGTCGGACTAGCCGACAACTTCGCTTTGGTTTTGGCAAATAATGTTTTCGATGCCTGTCATAAATTAGGCATGCCGGAATGCAGTGTGCATCTGGCACAGCTAGTGGTGTATATGTCTAAATCTCCCAAGAGTGTGAAAACTTATTTCGCGTATAATAAAGCCAGGAAAGATGTTGAAGAATATGGAAACCTGCCAGTGCCGATGCATATTCGCAATGCACCAACTAAGCTCATGGAAAAATTAGGATACGGAAAAGGCTATAAATACACGCCAGTCGAAGATAGTGAGGGGCAAGAATACCTGCCCGCCGAACTTCAAAAAAGAAAATATCTTTAGTTATAGAAAATAACAAACGGAGGCCTGTGGGGTCTCCGTTTTTTTTTGCATCGATGTGCTCTGTTATTTCTTTTTGCATCTTTTGCACTTTGGGCTGTTACCAGTACTTCGTTTTCGTGTGCACTCAGGACTACCTTTTTTCAAGGAACATCCCTCTTTTTGCCTCACTTTTACGGTCGTAATTCTAATCGCTCCTTTCATGCTGCCTCCTCGAACTAGAATTAAAAAGCATTTATATTATAATAACAAAAAAACATATAAAATCAAATAATGACTCATGTTTACTTTCCATTAAGTGAAACCATCATTAAGCTCGCTAAAATAGTTAGCAATGTTCCAAATCCCGCCACTGCCATAATAAGAAGTATTGGCCAGGCAAGGGGAGTTGTGAAGTATGCAAAGCCAACAAATAGTGAAACCCAGGCGCCTGTGCACCAGGGACAATCTAAAAGGTCATGCAGCGTCAATTTTAGCCCATAGGTTGCATCTGAAAATGCGTCGCGCACAAAGTCTGAAACCAAATCATGAACCAAGAGTCTAGTGATTCTGAATGTTGCCAGAGCTAGCATAAAAAAATCAAAAGTTGGAATATGATTTGGAATTTTTCCGAGTTTGTTTAAAGATACAATCATAAGAATGATGAGTGCTAAATAAATTGTTGAAGTAATGAAATGCCAGAAGTGCTGATCTTTTTTATAATCAATTTCCATATTAGTCAGTATTAAATTATTCCTATCCTAATTAATACGGCTTTGATTTGAAATAAATTTCCTTCCAATTTTTCGTGTCTGATGTTGTCATGTTTGTATGATTATATGATTAAATGACTTAAGCTATTGCTTTTTTCTTAATTTGGGTGTATAATGGATTTATAAGAATAGATAGAGTAGAAACGGGTGAAAGCCCGTTTTTGCTTTGTTTTTATGCCTAAATGGCTTAGTAAAGCCAATAAAAATAAAAATAAAAAATTAAAAAGGAAGTATTGTGGCAAAAAGTATGCGTAAAAAAGCAACTACAAAAAAATCAAAAGCGTTAGTTAAGGCTAAGAAAGCTAAAACTGCGATTATGATCAAAACCACAAAGGTAGCCAAAAAGATTAAGGCTGTCTCAAGGGTTAAAATGATTAAAAGAATTCGCAAGACCACGAAGTCGCTTTTTACTCTTGGTAATTTGAATTCAATTCATGCTCGTATTTTAGTGCTCATTCTCCTGATTATTTTTATGGCTACTTTCGTGCTTGCTTCTCAACTGAAATCACTGAGCGATCCAGCGGAAAGTGATGCCTATAATCAACCGCCACAAATAAAAAAACAATCTCCACTGGAAAAAGAAATCACTGAAATGACTGAAGGTTATCCTATTGCAAAGATGATGCCGTATATTTTAAAAAAAGATCCTAAGACAGCCATGTTTTTAGTGGCAATCGCAAAAAAGGAAAGTGCTTGGGGAAAACGAAAACCAGTTCTGGATGGACAAGATTGTTTCAATTATTGGGGATTCCGTTTGAAGGCTGAAAAAATGGGTTCAGGAGGACATACTTGTTTCGATTCTCCTAAGGAAGCTGTAGAAACGGTAGCTCAGCGCATAGATCAATTAGTTGAAGAGGAGGACATAGATACACCTTCCGATATGATTGTTTGGAAATGTGGTTACGGTTGTCAGGATCAACCAAAATCACTTAGTGAGAAAAAATGGATCAATGATGTGGATTTTTATTATAGTGCGATGAATGAATACTTATAGATAGTAACTAGTAATCAGTAACTAGTAACTAATTACAAGAAACAAGATACAAACAATAATTAAAAATTAATCCCTGGAATTTTTCCAGGGTTTTTTTGCTCTTTTTAAAGATTTAGAAATATGCTATGATGGAAAAACGTTGAATTAATTAATTACCAAACACTTATTATTAATAACTAATAACATGATGCATGTTATAAGTTATAAGTTATAGGTTATGAGTTAAATTATGCAGAATATCCAAGATGTTTTCAATCACATTCGTGAAATGAAAAAAGAGCAAAAAGATTTGCGCGACATGTATAAAGACGCGCTTGTGCAGGCGGATGAATACGAAGAAATTGTGGAAAAAATAGCCACACTTCGTGAAAAGAAAAAAGAAATTGAAACTCGAATTCAAATGCAGCTTGGTCGCGCTTACGAAAAATTTGAAGACTTGAAAAGAGAAGTTGAAACAGAAAAGGAAATGATGAACGATATCGCGCTATCTACTTTGATGAAGGGTGAAACTGTCGTTGTGAAAGATGAATATGATAATGAATATGAACCGAACTGGAAGGTGGGATTCAAGAAGGCGAATGGTGGAACAACAACGGGAGAGTAGTTATTTTATATTGATGCTATAATTTGGAATTATTCTTGCATTTTATTGCATTTTCTTTACACTTAAGTCATCAGTAATCAGTAGTCAGTCATCTTTGTATTTGATGATTGATGACCTGTGACTGATGACTTTTGATTTTTAAAGGGAATTTATTCATTTTATTGTATCGTTACGATATTTTTTAATTTATGTCTAGGAATAATTTTTGGGAAAAATTGAAGAAGCCTTTTTTTGTTTTGGCGCCTATGGCGGATGTGACTGATTTTGCGCAGCGTCAAATGTTGGCTAAACATGGAAAGCCTGATGTTACCTATACAGAATTCGTGAGCGCGGATGGTTTGGCAAATGAAAGGGGTAGGGAAGTTTTAGTTAAAGAACTTCACTTTAATGAAAATGAGCGTCCGATTGTGGCGCAAATTTTTGGTGCAAAACCTGAGAACATCAAAATTGCAGCGTCTTTGGTTGCAGAACTTGGTTTTGACGGTCTAGACATCAATATGGGATGTCCTGATAAGAATGTGATCAAACAAGGCGCAGGATCTGCTCTGATGAAAAATCCGAAGTTGGCACGCGAGATTATTCGAGCAGCCAAAGAAGGTGCTGGGGAGATGCCAGTAAGCGTGAAAACGCGTATTGGTTTCAATAAAAATGAAATTGAAACTTGGCTCCCGGAACTTTTGGCTGAAAAACCTGCAGCTATTACTATTCATGGGCGAACTAAAAAAGAAATGTCAGAAGTCGATGCCCATTGGGATGTGATTGCGCGCGCCGCTCAAATAGCCGAAGGAAGCGGAGTTTTGATTTTGGGAAACGGCGATATCAAAAATTTGGAAGATGGAAATTTAAAAGCCAAAGAATCGGGAGTTGATGGAATCATGGTTGGTCGCGGCATTTTTGGCGACCCATGGTTTTTTAATAAAAAAATAGATATCAACGATATTCCACTTTCGGAAAGATTTAAAGTGATGATTGAACATACTATACTTTTTGAAAAAGAAATTTCCAGCAAAAATATCAAAGGATTTCATGTGATGAAAAAACATTTCAAAGCGTATGTTAGCGGGTTTGATGGCGCCAAGGAACTTCGTGCAAAATTGATGGAAACAAATAATTCAACAGAAGTTGAAGAAATAATTAAGAAATACCTAGAGGAAAATAATGTGAAATAAAATTAGAGTAATCAGTCATCAGTAATCAGTAATCGCAACTGTGAATTTTGATGACCGATGACTGATTACCGATTACTCGAGATCATGTTATATGTAAGTTCTTATTCTTGCATGGTATACTTCAAAAAGACGTAATTATTTATTATAAATTTTATGAAAATTTTATTTCATTGGTTTCTTTCAGCCTTGGCAATCGTGATAACCGCATATTTGCTGCCGGGAATAGTTCTGAAAGGTTTTTTTGCGGCTTTGATTGTTGCAATTGTGCTTGGATTTTTCAACACAATTATCAGACCAATTCTAATTTTGCTTTCACTTCCAATCCAATTTCTGACTCTCGGACTTTTCACTTTTGTTATCAATGCCGCGCTTGTTATGCTGACAAGCAGGATTGTTCCCGATTTTCATGTGGAAAGTTTTGGTTGGGCGCTTCTTTTCAGTTTAGTACTTTGGGCTGTGAATGCAATGCTGCAACACTTTGAACCGAGTGAAAAAAATTCGAACAACTAAGAATCAAAAATTTTTAGATAACAAAAAAACTGAGCTTCATATTGCTCAGTTTTTTGTTGCCTATAAGAGTCCTATTTTTCTTTTTCAAGTTCATTCAAAATATTTTTCACCTTTTGAATTTCGTCCCAATCGTGAATCGATATCGGAATAGCTTTCTTGTTTATTTTCTTTGCCTCCTTCAGCTTCTCTTTTAAAATTTCAGGAGTTACAGTGTCGGAGCGGGAAACTACGATGTATTCAGGTTTTTCCAATAGTGTTGGGTTGAAAGATCCAAGTTCAGCCCTGATGGTTTTGTAGTCTGCTGTAATATCTTCACTGTCAGCCGCAAGAAAATGAAAAATGATTTTTGTACGCTCAACATGTTTTAAGAATTTTATACCAAGTCCTTTTCCGTCAGAGGCACCTTCAATAAGTCCAGGAATATCAGCCAAAATCAAACTGTTGTAAACTCCAAGATTAGGTTCCAGTGTTGTGAATTGATAATTTGCAACTTTCACGTTTGCATTCGTAAGTTCGTTCAGAAGAGAGGATTTTCCAAGATTGGGAAGTCCAACGAATCCGATATCGGCAATCATTTTCAGTTCCAGTCTTAGTTCAAATTCTTGCCCAGGCTTACCCTCTTCAAATTCTTTTGGGGTGGTGTTTTTTGATCCGCGGAATTGAAAATTACCACGACCTCCTCGTCCACCTTTGGCGATCAAAATTTCCTGGCCAACCTTGGTGATTTCCTGAGATTCTCCTGTTGTCAGATTATTAATCACTGTCCCAACCGGAATTTTTATCATTTCATTTTTAGCATCTGGACCATCGCAAAATTGACCCTTTCCTTCGCGGCCGTTTTCAGCATTAACTTGCTTTCTAAAACGAAATTGGTTTAGGGCGTTAAGATCTGAGACGCCAACAAAAATGACACTTCCTCCGTGTCCTCCGCTTCCTCCGGCAGGACCGAGACTCATTAGGTTCTTGTTGAACGCAACGCATCCCTTGCCGCCGTGTCCTGCTGAAACTTCAATTTTAATATCGTCGATTAACATAATAGCTTTTTAGGCATTAGCTTTTTAGCTTCTTAGACAATGCAGAATAACACGAGAACGAAAAAATGTAAAGGCCACTCGTCTTGTTTGATAGGCTCGATTTTGGTGATAGTATTAGTGGTATGAAGCAGAAAAAAATAACAACAATTGAAGATTTGGCAGTGATGATGAAAGAGGAATTTGAAAGATCTGATAAAAACACTGACAAAAAAATCGAAAATCTTGCCACTATGATGCAAGGTGAGTTCTTGGCAATTCATGAAAGATTTGACGATTTGGAAAGCGAAATTAAGTAAGTCAAAAGAGATATGGAGGATTTAAAGCTGCGGATGACTGAAGTTGCTTTCAAATTTGAAATAAGAGATTTGGAAAAGAGAGTTAAGAAATTGGAACTTAGACTTGCAAAGTAGGATTTTCTGTGCTATAATAAATTTAGATATAAGAAAGACGGGTGAAAGCCCGTCTTTTTATTTTTTTTAAATTAATTAATCAAAAATAAAAACAAAAATATGAGAGAAGGAGAAACGCTCAAACCATCGCGATTTGATCCGCGAAATGAAAAATTTAAAGACGCTAAACATTCTGAATTGCCACGAATTATGCGTGGCGATTACGTGAAGGCCGATGGTGGCGGGTTTATTTCTAAGGAAACTGCAGCTGAGCAGGAAGCAATGGATATACTTGCTAAAGATATAAATAAAACTCGATCACTGAAAGATAAACTTTTGGGGAAAAATAAGGAAACAGGACTAGGGCTTCAACAAGAAACTGCTTTTGCGATGAACGATGAATCTTTTCCTCTTGGTTCAGAAAAAAGCCTAATTGAAATAAGGGAAGAAGGTGAACAAAAAGATGCGGCAGAATTAAATAGAATCAGAGAAAAATCGAAATAATATTAAAGCACGCATAAAGTTTCTTTGAAGGTGTGTTGAGGCACGCCTTCTTGCTATTTCTATTATTGTGTGTTATTGTTGCTTGTAAATTAATTACGGTTATTGTTGAGTTTGCATTTGTATATTCGTATATTTGTAGCAAATTTGTACATTTGTAGGAAAAATGAAAAAATTAATCGAAGAGCAATTTGACGTGGTTGTGATTGGAGCAGGTCCTGCTGGGATGATGGCGGCTATTAGGGCTGCACAAAAAGGCGCCAGAGTCGCCTTGGTTGACAAGAAAGAAGAACCCGGCAAAAAGCTTTTAATGGCAGGCGGAGGACGCTGTAATATGACACAAGACGAGAATAATATCGTTGAACTTTCTAATCTCTACAAAAATGGTAGGTTTTTGCTTTCAGCATTCGGAGCATTTCGTCCAGGAAATGTTCGGGAGTTTTTCGAGGGTCATGGAGTGCCAACAAAAGTAGAAAAAAGCGGAAGAGTTTTTCCTGTTAGTGACAAAGGGCAAGATGTGCTCGAAGCCTTGATAAAAGCTGCCAAAGAAAACGGCATCACTTTTCTATATAAAGCCCACGTGGTGGATTTTTCTTTGAATAGTGAGAATGAGATTGTGAAAATCAAACTGAAAAAACGCGAACTTTATCCGAAAAATGTTATCATCGCAACTGGCGGAATGTCATATCCTGCGACAGGTTCAATGGGGGATGGATATGCCTGGGCTGAAAAAATGGGACATAAGATTATCGAACCGAAGCCGGTTTTGGTGCCTATTAAAACAACAGATGATTGGGTTGGAGAACTTCAAGGAGTAAGTGTAAGTTCTGTTTCCATTTCTGTTTTTCAACATAATAAAAAACAATTTTCAGATAGCGGAGATTTGATGTTTGCGCATTTTGGACTTTCTGGTCCATTGGCTTTGAATATGAGCCGAGGAATTGGTAAAGTTTTAGCTAAGGATGAAAGCGATATCAAATTGGTTATTGATTTGAAGCCGTATTTATCGGCCGAGCAGCTTGATGAGATAGTTCGTAAGGACTTTGAAAGAAATGCTGACAAGAAATTGAATAATTGTTTGGCAGATGTTTTTTCTCCAAAACTTTTGGATTTTCTGTTTAGATATTCAGGTTTAGATTTGGAAAAGCATGCCGCAAAAATTTCAAGAAAAGAGCGTATGCATCTGGTCAATCTTTTCAAGCACTTGGAAATGAATTTGGATTCCTTATTTGGTTTTGATAGAGCGATGGTTACAAGCGGAGGAGTTTCTACCAAGGAAATCGATTCCAAAACTATGAAATCAAGAATTGTTAAAAATCTTTTTTTTGCCGGCGAAGTTCTGGACGCAGATGGTCCGACTGGCGGATACAATCTTCAACTTTGCTGGAGCACCGGCTTTTTAGCAGGAGAGTCTGCTGCTAAAAATTTATAATTTCGAATTTTGAATTTTGAATAAATTTCAAAATGTCTCAATTTTTAATGCCTCAAACATTTAATCATTCAGATTTTATTCAAAATTCAAAATTAAAAATTCGAAATTTCTTTATTTAAATCTTTTAAATAAGGCAAAAAGTGCAGCGTTTGTAGTTTCACTACCCATTGACATATTGGCCAAGTTCCTGTATACTGGGCTTAATTGTAAGTGTCTTACTGGTTTTGCCCAAGTGGTTAAAATTAAGAGAGGAGGTCGCCTTACGAGGTAATAAGTTCACAAAAGCGAAAAAAACTATGGCAACAAAACTCTATGTAGGTGGCCTTCCATATTCAACTACGGAAGATCAAATGCGAGACCTTTTTGCTCAAGCAGGATCTGTGACATCAGCAACTATCATCAATGATAAAATGACTGGTCGTTCAAAAGGATTCGGATTCGTTGAAATGTCTATGTTTGACAAAAAAGAGTACGAAGGACGTACTTTGACTGTAAATGAAGCTCGCCCAATGGAAGCTCGTCCTCCCAGGCGTGATTTCAATGGCGGTGGTAACGGTGGTTACGGAAGCCGAAACAACTACTAGTTAATAGTCGTTGAGTCAATAAAAAAAGAGGCAGCAATGCCTCTTTTTTTGTGTTTTAAAGCGATGGACAAAAGTCAAAAAGTGTGCTATACTTGAATAGTTAAAAAA
>LBTS01000012.1:34930-36104 GCA_000992165.1 Candidatus Moranbacteria bacterium GW2011_GWC2_37_8
TTTTTATTGTCGAACGAAGTCGAGCGAAACGAAAATGATTTTTCGTTTCCGAGCGAGTGATGACATCAAAAGGTTTAATACCTCGAGGCTTGCCTCGTTAGCCCAAAGGGTCCAGGGCTTGCCCTGGGGTATTAATACCCTTTTATTTTTTAAAATAAATTTATGTTGGGACAAAATTTTAGAACAGTAAATGTATTTAAGGAAAACCTAGTGCGAAATAGGGATATTGGAAAGCATTTAGGTTTAAAGAGGGATGCGAATGCTGTTTTAGATGTAATGACTAAACAGGGAATCACTAAAGACCCAAATAAATTAGAGGGTTATAAAAAGAAGGAATTTGTTAACGCAGTCAAAAAGACAATTGGAATTGGGTATTACGCGAAAAAAGCAATTATGGAGACATACGGAGAAAAGAAAGTAGCTGGAACATCAATGCCAAGAACAAATATGGCTGATGAGAATGCAATCAGGAGAAAAAGATATGATGAGATTATGAGTAAAGGACGGAGTTCATCATCTGAAAAAAGTGTTGGAAACAGTATTAAGAGCATAATTCCATCTGAACCTAAAGGGATAACTTTCCGTAGTAATTTGAATATTAGAAATGCTGAAGGATTGATTGTGAAAGCGGAGGATAATAACAAACCTCATATGGATTCAAATCATCCAATTGCTGGAAATGAGGACAATATTTCGAGACTAAGGGATATTCAATCTTCATAATATAAAAAGGTTAAAGGACTCTTCGCATTGCGTCGAGTCCTTCAATGTTCAATTTTAATACCCATTCTTTCCAATTCTTGTTTTCCCTTGGGCTTGGCATCTGAAATGATTTTCCGGCTGGCTCCTGTTGTCAGTTCTGCCAGATCTGGAAAATTTTTTCGCAGCCTGGGATTGTCGTTAAGCAAGTTGCTAAGATCTTCAACAAAATCGGCTAGCCTTTTCTTGATGGCTGATTTTCTTTTGCCAGTGCTTTGGTCAAAAAAGTGGTTCAGTCTGAGGATCTCCGCTCCAAGGTGAAAAGCATTTTCTTGGAGATTTTGGAATTTCTTTTGAGAAATGCGTTGTTGTCTGGTGGTATATCTGTATTTGATCGCCACTAGGTTCTCCTCCTTTTGGATATTATTTACTTCAAGATATATTAATACAAAACGGATAGATTGTCAATATGACT
>LBTS01000013.1:0-3360 GCA_000992165.1 Candidatus Moranbacteria bacterium GW2011_GWC2_37_8
TCAACATTCCCAACTGGAAATTCTAATTTTTTTTGTGGAATTGCTTTCATACTGAGGAGAAACTTGAAAAAGCTTTGCTTTTCTAAGTTTAGATTAAAATTTGCTTGTTATTAAAAAAATTAAACAAACATGTATTTCTCAAGTTCATTTAATTGGAAACCGTCTATGTTGTTGGGCTATTAATTTGAATAACTTGCTGACTGAGGAATTTCTTCTTGATTAGGTATAACTGGATATTCAAATTCCGAATCTGTACTGGTCTGAACTCCTTCACTTTCTACTGTTAATGGTGTTTGAGAGAAATCCTTAAGTGACGGAGCTTGCTTGTTTATATTCTGTAGTTGATTTTTTAAGTCAGTAACACTATCCTTGTCATCAATATTAGAATTTTTTTGAAATAAGGATGTCAATGATAAAACCCAGATTAAAACAATGAAAAACATCGATATTGCTACACAACCCCACACATAGCGGAGTCTGATATTTTCCGGCTGACGCCTGATGTCGGCAATTTTTTCTGAGATATTCATCACTGTAACCATTAACAATTAACTGTTGACAATTAACGCAAACAAGATTCCAAATGTTAAATGTCAATGGTCAAATGTATGTTCAATTTAAGCTTCGTGATCCATCAAGATTACTTCCATGGTCTTACCTTCTAAATCTTTTTTCTTTATATTTAATTTAGCAATTTTTTCTTTAGGACAATTTCCCATTTCTGTGCAAAATTTTGATTCATCCTCTATTTCAGCTGTTGAACCTGCAACCTTATAGTGCATTGGAATAACAATAGCTGGTTCAATTTTTCTCACAAGCTCTGTAGCCTTTTTCCCTTCAATAGTATGCTCTCCGCCTACAGGAATAAATAATATATCAACGCCATCAATTTCTTCTAGCTGTTTCCCGTTTAAATCGCAGCCCAAATCCCCAAGATGACAAATTTTTAATTCTTCAGCTTCTAAAATAAAAATAGTCGAGCGTCCTTTTTTGGCACCCTCTTCGTTATCATGAAATGAATCTATTCCAACCACATTTATTCCCTTAACTGCATATTCGCCAGGAGTGTCAATAATAACAGGTTCTCCTTTGATAGCACTAACATTATTGTGATCAAAATGGTCATGTGAAACAAAAACAACATCGGCTTGACCTTGTGGGGGACGAATTCCTAATTCCTTGCCAAATGGGTCAATAAAGAAAACAACATCCTCTGTAGCTCGGCCTGCTGGCTTCGTTGTGATTTTGAAACAGGACTGACCATAATATTGTATTTGCATATTTGTTTGAAGAGTATAATTGTTACAGAAGTATAATATCATACACAAAGTGCCTTGTCGAGCATTTTTTGCCTGATACTTGCCTCCATGGCGACCCTTTTGATGTATGAAATGCAAAAAAGTAAACCCTTATTTTTTGGAAAGGATTTTTTATTATCAAGCGAAGCGAGCGAAATGAAAAATTAATATTTTTCATTTCCGAGCGCCTGCCCGAAACGCTTCGCGTATCGAAGCGGGCGGGAGCGCAGATATCAAAAGGCTTAATACCTCGCAGCTCTGCTGCGTAAGCCCAAAGGGTCCAGGGCTCTGCCCTGGGGTATAATACCTTTTATAATATCCTTTAAATTCGGTGTTTAGGGCTTGCCAAAATTCCCATAATAGTGTAAGGTAGTTAGGTAAAGTAAATATTAAGAAAACTGAATAGTGAAATGCTTTAATTTCACATTGTATTCTTAATAATTTCCTTTAAATAGGGAATTTTTTTGTGCTTAGTGTCTCCTTGAAAAGTACTTTTCTGTTGCAATTTTCAATTTTCGGCTGCAAAACTTTCAGATATCGTCGTGTTACATTACATGTAGCATTTCCTCAATCTTCAAGTTTTTCGCTCTAAAATTGAAAACTTCACAACGAAAATAACTTTGCAAGTAGACACGATTAATTATTAAGCAAATGCAAGTCGGCACGCTTGCGCATTAAAAAATATGGCAACAGTAAAGAAGGATATCCTAGACAAGTTGGCTGAAGAAGTCGACAAGATCAAAGAGGAAGAGGTAATTAAGCAGCCTGCTAAAGCTAAAAAAGCTTCAACAGAAAAAGCTGAGGAAGAAAGAGATCTTTCTCCAATGGCAATTTTATTGGAAGAAAACCCTGTTAAGATTCCACAAGTTGGAGATGTGCTCGAAGGTGTTGTTATCGACATCACTTCAAATTCACTTTTGTTAGACTTGGGAGCTCTTGGAACAGGTATCGTTCTTGGAAAAGAAATCAAGGATGGTCTAGCTGTTGGAAAGATTAAAAAAGGAGACAAGGTTGGAGCAACATTGATTGACCTTGAAAATGAAGAAGGATACATCGAACTTTCAATCCGTGAAGCTTCATATGAAAGAGCTTGGGATGATCTTGAAAGCAAAAGAGATGTTATGGGTGTTGTTACAACAAAAGTTTTGGACGCTAACAAAGGAGGACTTATGGTTGAAGTTAACGGTATTACAGGATTTGTTCCTGTTTCACAACTTTCTAGTGAACATTATCCTCGCGTTGAAGACGGAGATAAGAACAAAATTTTGGAACTTCTCAAGAAATTGATTGGAAAAGAAATCTTGGTTCGCATCTTGGATGCTGATCGCGAAACTGAAAAATTGATTGTTTCTGAACGCGCTGCTTCAAGTGAGAAAGAAAAAGAAGTTATCGCTCAACTGCAAGCTGGAGACACTATTGAAGGTGAAATCAGTGGAGTTGTTGACTTTGGAGCATTCGTTAAATTCTTGCCACCTGCTAAAGCTGGATCAGACCGTGAAAGCGACAAACTTGAAGGTTTGGTTCATATTTCAGAACTTGCTTGGCAACTTATCGATGATCCTCGCTCAATCGTGAAAACCGGAGATAAAGTTAAAGCGAAAATTATCGGAATTGACGATACTCGAATTTCTCTTTCTATGAAGGCTCTTGCTAAAGATCCTTGGAGTGAAATTGCTGAGAAATATAAGGTTGGAGATACTGTGCAAGGAAAAATTGACAAAATCAATCCTTTCGGAGCATTTG
This sequence comes from Candidatus Moranbacteria bacterium GW2011_GWC2_37_8, assembly GCA_000992165.1. Taxonomy (GTDB): domain Bacteria; phylum Patescibacteriota; class Minisyncoccia; order Moranbacterales; family GWC2-37-73; genus GWC2-37-8. The sequence continues at coordinate 3,042 of LBTS01000013.1, forward strand.
TTTATCTTGACAAGGACATTCATGGACTAGCTCACGTTAGCGAATTCCAAGAAGTATATCCTGGTAAAAAGATGGATGAAGTTCTTCGCGCAGGAGAAACTTATCCTTGGAAAATCCTTTCTATTGAGCCAAAAGATCATCGCATGGGCTTGATGATTGTTAAGGAATAACCTTTCAGCTTATTATGCAGTAGCTTTTTAGCTTCTCAGGTTTCGGAAAACCGCTCGAAAGAGCGGTTTTTTGCTGTCAAAAAGCTTGCCCCGTTAGAAGCTCCAAAGATGAATTCGCTTTTGATAAATATTCAAGAAATGCCTTGTAA
>LBTS01000013.1:3396-20689 GCA_000992165.1 Candidatus Moranbacteria bacterium GW2011_GWC2_37_8
ATTATTTAATAACTAAAAAGTGATGAAAAAATCAAATTCGCTCATCGTCTCCTTTAATGGACAAGAAGGTTCTGGAAAAAGTACTATTGCTAAAATGGTTTCAGAAAAACTTGGCTTCCCGCGCTACTACATGGGACAATTGTTTCGAGATATGGCAGCCGAAAAAGGAATGACACTGCCTGAATTTAGAAAAATTTGCGATGTTGATCCTGATTTTGATAAGAAAGTTGATGACTATGTTGTAAAGCTTTCTCGGGAACGGGAAAATTTTATAATTGAAAGTCGAACAGCTTGGCATTTTATACCCGACTCATTGAAAATATACTTAAAGGTTGATTCAAATGTGGCAGCTGAAAGAATTTTCAAAGGAATTTCTGAAAATAACAATCGAAGCAATGAGGATTCATCTTTGGATACAGTTGATAATATAGAAAAAAGTATCATAAAAAGGAGAAAAGAAGACAGTGAGAGGTATTTAACGCTTTATGGTATCAGGCAAGATGAAGAAAAAAATTATGATGCAGTAATTGATACAACGGACCTTACAATCGAAGAAGTATTTTTTAAAGTGATGAATCTTATTGAATCAAGAAAGTAATGGCACAATTTATTAAAACAATTCAAAACATGGCATTTCAAAATAATCTTTGGGAAAAAGGCTCAAAGATTGTTGTGGGTGTTTCAGGTGGGCCTGACAGCGCATGTCTTTTGGATATTTTATCTAAACTTGCGCCCAAATATGATTTCAAGCTTCATATCGCGCATGTTAATTATGCTCTGCGAGGAAAGGATTCAATCGGCGATGAACTTTTTGTGCGTCAGCTAAGTGAAAAATATAATATTCCACTCAGCGTGCACACGCCAAACAAAAGCCAATACAAAGGAAATTTGGAAAACAGTCTTCGCAATATTCGCTATGAATACTTTGAATCTTTGAGAAAGGAATTGGGATTTGACTTGATTGCTGTTGCTCACAACCAAGACGATCAAGCAGAAACGGTTTTGATGCGTATCATAAGAGGAGGGGGTCTTAATGGCTTATCTGCTATGAAGGTCAAAAGTGGCAATCTTATCCGACCTCTTTTGGGCACGAGTAAGGAGCAAATTTTGGCTTACAATAAGCAACATAAACTTAAATTCCGTCTAGATAAGTCGAATAAGGAAGAGAAATTTATGCGAAACAAGATTCGTCATAAGCTGATTCCCTATTTGGAGAAAAGCTTTAATCCTTCTATTAAAAAAACTCTTGGCGATTGGTCTATTGCAGTAGCTGATGATTATGATTTCATAGACAGCTCAGCAGAAAGATTTGCTTTATCTGTGTGTAAAAATAAGTGCGCTCATTTTAGCGCGAAAGAATTTTTAAGATTAAATATTGCTATTCAACGTCAAGCATTGAGAATTATTTTTCGCCAGATCAAGGATTGCAAATATGATATTGAAAGCAAACAAGCCGAGGAGCTGCTTAAGGTGATAAAAAGCACGAAGAATAAATCTCCAAAAGCTCAAATTGGAGGGTTGAAAGTATTGAAAAAAGGTGATAACATAGAGATATTCTGCTAAGTGGCTACGAACATACAAATTTTTTACAAAAATACAAAATTACAAAAAACAGTACCTAACATTTTGTACATTTGTATTTTTGTAAATATTCGTAATTTTGTAGGACAAGGGCTTATTATAATTCACTAAATTTACTAAACGTGTATGAAAATGGAAAAGTTGTTAAAAAACATCGGATTTATTGTTTTGTTTTTCTTGCTCGCTTCTACGATAATGATTCTTTATACTGGTCCTGCTCAAAAACCAGCTGAAATTTCATTGAGCGAATTGGTAACCCAAATTAATGATGGAAAAGTTAAAGAGATTACTGTGAACGGAAATGATCTCGCTATTATTTTGAATGATGAAGCAAAAGAAGTTTCAGTTAAGGAGCCACAAAGCGCCCTGACTGATTCTTTGAGCAATTACGGAGTGGATAAAGCTAAACTTCAGGGAGTCAAGATTGACATCAAGCAAGAAGCTGGATTTTCTTCATTTGCAAAAAACATCTTGCTTCCTTTCTTGCTTCCCTTCCTTATCATTGGAGGATTCATTTGGTTCATGCTTAGACAAGCGCAGCGTGGTAATTCGCAAGCGCTATCTTTTGGTTTAAGTAAAGCAAGAATGACTGATCCTAAAGATAAAAATAAACGAACTACTTTTGCGGATGTGGCTGGTGCAAAAGAAGCGAAAGAAGAATTGGGAGAAATTGTGGAATTTTTGAAGCACCCAAAGAAATTCATTGCTATTGGAGCGAAAATTCCGAAAGGAGTTCTGCTTCTTGGTTCACCTGGAACTGGAAAAACTTTGATGGCCAAGGCTGTAGCTGGAGAAGCTGGCGTGCCGTTCTTCAATATTAGTGGATCTGAATTTGTTGAAATGTTTGTTGGTGTTGGAGCTTCTCGCGTGCGAGATTTGTTCAAGCAAGCCAAAAAAAGTGCTCCCGCTATTGTTTTCATTGATGAAATTGATGCAGTGGGTCGCCATCGTGGCGCAGGACTTGGAGGTGGACATGACGAACGAGAGCAAACATTAAATCAAATCTTAGTTGAAATGGATGGTTTTGAAGGAACAACAAGTGTTATCGTGATTGCAGCAACAAACAGGCCGGATGTTTTGGATCCAGCCTTGCTTAGACCAGGACGATTTGACAGACGCGTTGTTATGGATTTGCCAGACATCAATGAACGAGAAGAAATCTTGAAAATTCATATGAAAAACAAGCCGATTGAGGCAGCTGTGAATGTTCGCACACTAGCTGAAAGAACTTCAGGATTTTCTGGGGCTGATCTGGCCAATCTAGTCAATGAAGCTGCAATTTTATCTGTAAGAAGAGCAAAGAAAACAATTACAGAAGATGAACTTAAAGAATCAATCGAAAAGGTGATTCTTGGACCAGAAAGACGTTCAAAGGCAATTAATAAAAAAGAGAAAGAAATTATTGCTTATCATGAAGCCGGGCATGCACTTATCGGCGCTTTGCTTCCAAATGCTGATCCTATTCAAAAAGTTTCGATTATTGCCCGTGGACAAGCTGGTGGATATACCCTTTCAGCTCCTACGGAAGATAAAAGCCTACATTCAAGAGCATACTTTATTGATGAGCTCGCAACCTTGCTTGGAGGTCATGTTAGCGAACAAATGTTTATTGGTGATGTGACTACTGGGCCATCAAATGACTTGCAGCGCGCAACACACATGGCTCGTGCAATGGTAACTCGTTATGGTATGAGTCCACTAGGGCCAAGAACTTTTGGCAAGAAAGAAGAAATGATTTTCTTAGGACGAGAAATTAATGAAGAAAGGGATTATTCAGATAAGACTGCAGATGCTATTGATACGGAGGTATCAAATTACATCTCCGAGGCCTACAAAACTGCAGAAAAAATTCTTACTGAGAATAAAGCAATCCTCCAAAAAATAGTTGACGAACTTCTTGAAAAAGAGACTATTGAAAGAGATGAATTCAATGCTATCGTAGGAATTGAGATTCCCTTGAAAAAGGAAGAAATTGCAGCTTAATTAACAATATAGATAATACTGCTGCCAATTCGGGAGCCCAACTCTCTTCATTGCAGATTTGGGCTTCCTTTATTGAAAGGATAGTTTTTATAGAAAGCGACAGTGAAATGAAAGATATTGAATACGTAAAAATTTTTAAAAAAGCCTTATTGATGACATGGCATAATAAGTCAATGTGGTTTTTTGGAGCGCTGATTTTTTTAGGATCCTTGATAACGCGAATAAACCCAAACATTAAACTGTTAACTAAGAATGCAAATTTTTTACAGCAAAAAGTAGATTCTATTCAAATAAGCAATGCAGCTGCAAGTTTTATTTTAATTACTCTGATCGTTATTATTATTTTTGTCTATTGTCTTAAGCTGGTCGGCACTGCATCTATAATAAAAATTTCAAATAATTTAGCTGTTTACGGGCAAATGAAAATTCGTACAATTTTTGCCGAAGCAATTAATTATATTTGGAGATTATTCCTTGTTGATTTGGTTATTGGCGTTTCTTTTGCTTCAATCGTGATAAGTTTATTTATTCCTATTGCCTATCTTTACGTCATCAATTCGCAGTTGATAGCCGGAATGTTTTTTGCTTTTGAGATGCTGCTACTGCTACCATTGTTTATTTTAGTTTTTTATATTAGGCGATACGCTCAAATATATACAGTATTGGGTGAGATGAAACTAGGTTTATCCTTGGAATCGGCCTATGATTTATTTAGAAAAAATTTAAAAGAAAGCTTAATCATGGGCATCATGATTATATGCTCCTATTTTTCAATTATCTTTTTTTCTTTTATTGTGGCACTCGCGGTAGCTGTGATCATTGTGCCAATTGGATTAATATTATATATTGTATTAGCGGGTAGTGCTGTGTCAGTCAGCTTGGTTATCGGTGTGATTTTATTAATTGCAGTAATCAGTGCATTAATTTTTTGGTTTGAAGCCTTTATTCAAACATTATGGGTGCTTTTCTTTCAGCAAATTGCTCTTGATAAGAAAAAAGATAAGGAAGAAGATGAAAAATTAGACATTAAGGGTGGTTTGCCATCGCCGGAAGCTGTTTGAAACAACATATTTGGTCGCTTAGCTCAGTTGGTTAGAGTATCACATTGACATTGTGGGGGTCGGTGGTTCGAGTCCACTAGCGACCACTAAAAAGCATATGCTTCGGTTAACAAAAAAGAAACTCCTGATAGAGTTTCTTTTTTTATATGTTGTATGTTGGGATTCTTATTTGATAACACATTTTGCATTGGAGCATTTGAAATCGGTTCTGCCTAAAACATTGCAATCTTTATCTGCAGCACACGTAATTGCTGGTGGTGTTGCGCTAACTGTTGGAGCAGTTCCCCCGCTTTTTACTCCAGTTGTAGAACAAGTTTTTTTAACCCCGTTAATCATTACTGCAACCCCTTTGGAATCAACTTCGAATCCTCCGGATGCGCAGGTATTTCCTATTTGCACATTTCCACCAATTCCACCAACTCCACTGCTTGATGTTATGCCTCCGGCGCTAATACCAATTCCACCATTTGTACTGTACGCAAGACTAAATGGAAATTGATCATTTTTATTTTTTATTGCCTCTTTTCCTTTGCTGTCTGACGTCATGTAGTTAAATGCTCTAGCGGTGAGATTTATTGTTGCGCCCGCGGACATTTGTGCTGCTGCGGCAGCAAAACCATCTTTTGCATCCGCATTCATGATGATAGTTGTTCCCAATTGATCAATTTGAGAAAAAGCGCTGGCTACGATGGCTGAGGGCTGAATTATTTTTCCATTTTGTTTGACTGGCAAAAAGCCACTCGTCTGTTCATTTTTAGCAATTTCTTTTTGCATTGCAAGTTCTGAATTGTATTTTGCTACGGAGGTCAACGAATAGCAAGCGACGTTATTTGCACATTGCATATATGTCATTATCCCCTTCATATTTCCTGTAGAAAAAAGTTGCGATGGATCAGTTACTTGACTTTGAAGATTAGTGGAGAAAGATTGTCCGCCAATTGCTTGTCTGGCTTGAGCAACAAGGTATGCATCATAATTTGGACCAACTCCTTCATAATTTACTGAAGAAAGGCGGCCCTTACTGACGGTATTAAAAAACGCATTCATTTGTGTCATCGTTCTTTGTTCAGGTGCAATATAAAGATAATTATGCCAATCGTAAATAACGCCTCCCCCTCCTTTTCCAATGATGGCCTGAGTCGTTTTTTGAACAGTCAGGAGTGTGGCAACCTTAAGAACTTGGACCGCTACGCCTTCCCATATGTCCTTGGCTTTCGCTGCTAAATCTTTTCCAAGTTGAGCCCAAATACCAGTGGTACCAACTCCACCAGCTGCAGCACCTGCTCCAGTTGTTGCAACAGAAGGCCATGCCTTTGCTTGTTGTGGCAGGAGAAGCGCGTTAAATAAAAAGCCAAGGCAGAGAATGATGGCGATATTTTTTTTAAACATTTTTTTCATTTTAATTTTCCAACAGTTCTTATTGAAGTCCGTCAATATAGTTTTGTAAATCATTTTTTGAAAAGTCAACAAAAAGATTTACAAAATTTGAAATTCTAGATATCACTATCAGATTAGACATTGGGTCTTGCGCATTTTTTGAATATGTTTCGCCAAGCATAGAAAATCCTCTGGCTAGACGAATGAATTTTAGGTGCAGTTCAACCATGGTTTCGGGAACTTCGATTTCCATTGCTTGCTGAGAAAAAAGTCCCACTCTATTTTCAAGCTGCTCGAAATATTCAAAATTTGGATTCAATGTTGATAGTGAAGAAAAGTTAGTCACGAAATCAGTCCAAAGGTCTTTTAGATCATCATCTGCCAACATCGCATTCGGAGCATTGCTGGCAAGTAAGTAACTTATTTTAACAATATAGGTGGTTGCATCTTGCTGCAGTTTCTTTTTCTTTTCTTCTGCGGTTAGTGAAGTATATGTCTGATCTATGATTTTTAATTGACTAATATCGATTTCGGGCAATGTTTCCCAATTTGCCAAATCGCCTGTTTTTTCCTGAAGTGTTTCATCCAATAGATTTTGAAGGTCGTTTTGTGAAATTGAGGAGCCTTCTTTTGATTGGATAAGTGCATCCATTTTTTGAGCAAGGTCGTTTGTAAGTGAAGGTTGATTAGAAGTGCCAACTATTCCATTGTCTGAAGTGGTGCTTAAAATTTTATCGCCTGGTGCAGGCTTTGTTGGATTATATCCGCTTTTTACTTCAACTCCATCAGAATATCCGTCGCCATCACTGTCGCTATTTTTTGAATCTGTTCCATAAGAAATTTCTTCTTCGTTCGTAAGTCCGTCACAATCACTGTCGTCTACTTTGCCACAATTCCCTGCCAATGAATCAGCTTTTACATACGTAAAATAATTAGCTCCAGCAAATATAATGCAAGCAGAAACAAGAAGTGTAAATTTTATGTGTTTTATTTTTATATACATGTCCACATTATACTACATTTTCCATTTTTTTAACAATATGAAACTATGTTTTCGGATTCATGATGCTTATATAAGGAGTGAAGTATTTGTTAATAATCGGCATCATCAGTCTATCTATAGGTGCATAGTTATCTGTAAAAATTATTGAGTCATTATTGTCTTTAATATTGGAAGCATTTATCAAATGATCGGCTAAATTTTCACCGCCAGGAACGTCTAGTAATTTTGATTTAACTTGAAAATTTGACGGATGAACGGTGGAGTTTATACCAACTAAAACAATATTTTCTATTGACTGGGCATTATTTCCATAAACAAAAACATAATAATTTTCATAAACGCTTGAAAAGGTTGCAAACATGCTTTTGTAAAACACATTATTCCCGGTTTGCGGTGAAATGAAATTAATGGCAAACATTCCGTCAGTATTTAATCTTGATTTTGATAGCTGGAAAAATTCCTTTGTTGCCAGATGCCACGGCACCGATATGAAGGAATTATATGCATCCGAGAAAATTACATCGTATTTCTTATTCGAACCTGCCAGAAAAACGCGACCATCTACCGCAATAGTGTTTTCTATGACATAGTCTGAGGCATTGAAATACTTATCAGCTATCGCGGTAACTTCGGGGTCGATTTCCGCTGTTGTGACGGTCGCATTGGGATAAAAATTTTTGAAATTATCGGACATTTCCAATGAACCACCTCCGAGCATAGCAATGTCCCTGATGTCCTCATTGAATACAGAAAAAACTGGATAAAAATTTACGTAAGAATCAAATTTTGCATCAGATAGGCTTTCAATATTATGGGAGCCAGCATCTAAAAATAAAACGCGCACCTTCCCTAGCATTGGCAACTCTTTATCGGCCACTAAAATATCATAGTAGTTACTTTCTGTATGTATGACAGTGGTGGGATTATCGCGGTGGCTTAGCTTAAGGCTAAAAAAAAACACAAGTAAGAGTAGAAAAAAACATGTGGCATAAAGACGCAAATTTTTAGTTACATAGAGCCAAATACTACAAAGAAATAATAGTATGGAAATTGAAATAAATGTTCCTTCGCTTCCTATATACCCAGTAAACACAAATCCAGTTAAGAAAGTTCCTAATATGCTACCAGTTGACCAGCTGGCTGACAGTGTTCCAGAATTTTTGCCTATCTTGGCGATATCTTGAAAGTATTGCTTGGCTATCATTGGATAAATAGCTCCCAATAGAAAAGCTGGAATAAAAAAAAGTATTAAAGATGCAATTATAGTAGCAAGCCAAAGTGTGCTAACTTTTAATATTAAAAAAGTGGAAAGGCTGGCGATTGCCGGGATAAATAAGACAAGAGCGCTTGCTGCTAAGAAAAAGTTGGCTATGACACGTAATTGATTTTTTTTATCGATGATATTCCCTCCTATATGACTGCCAATAGAAGTACCGAGTAAAGTAATGCCAATAACTGATGTCCAGGTATAAATTGAGCTTCCAAGAATGGGAGCAATAATTCTTGAGGCGGTAAGCTCAACAACCATAACTGAAAAGCCTGTTGTAAAAGACAATAGAAGTAAATCCCTTTTTGTAAGCATAGTAAGCTCAGTATATAGGATTTGAAGCTGTTAGTAAATGTGATAGTATAACACAACTATTTAGAATTGTCAATATATATATTGAAACCTGCTATCATGCCGAAAGTTAACCATAATAAAATTGTCCCCTGTTGAATATCCCAGAAATAATGATCAAATAACATTATGAATGCAAATATCAATAAAAGGGCCTTGAGGTGGTTTATTATTATTAGGGTATTATGGCTACCTTTGTTTAAATTGTTCCACGTGGAACAATTTATCTTACTAAAGAGTTTAAAAAGATAAAATACGAAGCCAAATGCTACAAAGATGCCGTATTCATTAGCTATCAGTAGTAGCACATTGTGTACTGGCTGAAATTGCCAAGATTGTACGTTGGCAATTTTTTCTAATTCTAAGATAGCTTGACCGGCACCTAAACCAATAAATGGGTGTTGGAATATACTTGGTATTGACGTTTGGAGATAGAATTCTCTTTCCAATAGACTTTTGATGAATAGTGATTCTAGGTCAGGTTTTATAAATATTGCAAGTAATCCAATAATAGCTGCTAACAGAAATAATATTTTTAATTGTTCCACGTGGAACAATTTATGATGTAATTTGTGAAGCAATTTTGTATTGAGTAGTGATGTTTTAATTGTTCCACGTGGAACAATTGTAGTTATTTTAATGATGTGAATAAAAAATAATCCCACAGCTAAGCCAAAAATTGCAGATTTGGAAAATGTTAATGATAATCCTACGAGTTGTATTGATAGTATAAAATATAAAACAATTGTTCCACGTGGAACAATTGCAAATTTTTCTGATATCAAACCCAGCCATTTATTGGAATTATTATTATCAAGCGAAGTGAGCGAAAAGAAAATTAATTTTCTTTTCCGAGCGAGCGCAGATACCAAAAGGTTTAATACCTCACGGCTTGCCGCGTGAACCCATTGGGTCCAGGGCTTGCCCTGGGGTATTAATACCCTTTTATTTGCTAAATTCTTGGCAGTATTCATAATTATAAATTGTTCCACGTGGAACAATTTAAAAAATAGAAATGTTAATACAATTGAAAACGCTAAATATCCGCCTAATATATTTGGGTGCGGGAATAGTCCATAGGCTCTAATATAAGCACTATTGTTTAACACGATTTTAGCTACTCCTGAGCTTGTTGGAGAAATAATGCTTTCTTTAAGCCAAATTAAGCCTATTGAATGTTGCATTATAAATTGCGATATGCCTATAATAGACTGAAAAATCCCAATCAGAATTATTATTAAAAATGCATTTGATATAATTGTTCCACGTGGAACAATGGATTTGTAATCATAATTGTTCCACGTGGAACAATTATGATTACTTTCTGCAGGGCAAATATTTAAGCATTGTAATTGTTCCACGTGGAACAATTTAGCAAGGTGTATTCGAATATTTGTGAGATGGTTGGTTATTATATTTTTAGATATTGTTCCACGTGGAACAATATGAATGATGTAGAAATAGAGTAAAACAAACTCGGTTAATTTTATGGATTTATAAAGAGCTAAAGGCTTGTTAGTTGTCCACATAATTGAAATAAAAGCAAAAAAAGCCATGAACAAAGGGAATATTGTTAAATAGTTGTTAATAATATGTGCATAAGTTTTTCTAATGCAATTAATTGTTCCACGTGGAACAATTAGGTTATGGGTTTTTTTTGATAGTAATTGTTCCACGTGGAACAATTGTATTCTCGTAAAGAGACGAGAGAGGGCAGTATGTATATTTGACAGTATTGATTTATTATTGTATAATATAAAAGAAATAAATATTAAAATAAGGAAGATATCAGATAGGTAGATGTATACCCCAGTGTATTCATTGAAGGAGTCGCGAATTTTGAAGGCATAAATAATTTTCCTTATAGAGAGCGTAAAAGTGGCAATGAACATATAAAAAAACCAGACATCGGGCTCTTGTTTGAATATATTCCAAGTTTGTTTGATAAACTTAATCATACCTATATTATAGCGCATTTTCGCATTAAATATAGGCATTGACCTGGCGGCTGTAGTTGGTATGATGAATGTACTGGGAAAAAAAGGGCCCATGGTATAGCGGTAGAACAGATCCATGGCATGGATCAAATCGGGGTTCGACTCCCCGTGGGTCCACAAATTAATTAAAGTCTCCATAGCTCAATGGATAGAGCTGGTCCGTCCTAAGGACAAGATGTGGGTTCGATTCCTGCTGGGGACACAATTGAAAATTTGTACCAAGCAGGAATCGAACAGGAAAGGGGTCGGGAAAACCTAGGTTTTCCCGTGGTGGAAGTATTGAAACCGCAAGGTTTCAAAGAGCGAAGCGAGTGAGACTTCCTGCTGGGGACACAATTGAAAAAAACTTGTGATTAGAAAAATTCCAAAACCTGTTGTTGAGGTTTTGAAAAAAATTCAAGCCGAAGGATTTGAAGCATACATAGTTGGAGGCTGTGTACGCGATTTAATAATGGATAGGATTCCAAATGATTGGGACACTACCACGAATGCGACACCTGCAAAAATTGTAGAAATTTTTCCAGATAGTTTTTATGAAAATGATTTTGGAACTGTCGGTGTTAAAGTTGAAAAATTTATAGAAAACGGAAATTTAAAATCGGACAGGGAGCATGATGTCATTGAAGTAACCACCTATAGAATAGAATCGCAATATTCAGATAGAAGAAGACCGGATGAAGTTAAGTTCGCTGAGACGCTCGAAGAAGATTTAAGCCGCAGAGATTTTACTATGAATGCGATTGCATTGAAGTTGAGTGGTGAAAATGATTTTGAAATTGTAGATTTATTTGCTGGTCGCAGCGATATTGAAAATAAAATTATTCGAACAGTAGGAAACGCTGATGAAAGATTTGGGGAAGACGCGCTGCGAATTATTCGAGCTATTCGTTTTCACGCGCAGCTTAATTTTGAAATTGAAGAGCAAACATTTCTTGCCATTCAAAAAAATGTGCACTTGATTTCACATGTTGCATTGGAAAGAATCAAGGATGAATTATCAAAAATTATTATTTCTGATAATCCTGCAGAAGGCGTTGAAATGCTCCATAAGACAGGGCTTTTGATGCATATAATTCCCGAATTAGAAAAAGGTGTTGGAATTGCTCAAAATAGACATCACATCCATACGATTTATAAGCATTTGATTTTAGCTTTGAAATATTGTCCGTCAACAAAGTTGGAAGTGAGGCTTGCGGCACTTTTTCATGATATTGCAAAACCGCAAACAAAACGCGGCGAAGGTCTGTATGCTACTTTTTACAATCATGATCATGTCGGCGCAAAAATAGTCAGACAAATTTTGACAAGACTGCGTTATTCAAATGAAATAATAGAAAAAGTAACAATGTTGGTTGATAATCATATGTTTTATTATAATCCCGACGAGGTTGGGGAAGCCAGCGTTAGAAGACTTATTCAAAAAGTAGGCTTGGATAACATGAAAGACTTGATGGATTTGCGAATTGCGGACAGGTTAGGAAGTGGAACGCCTAAAGCTAAACCTTACAAACTTAGGCATCTTGAATATGTTATTGAAAAAGTTTCGAAGGATGCAGTTTCTGTTAAGATGCTTAAGATTAACGGAAATGATTTAATGAAAGATTTGAAGCTCACGCCTGGTCCGAAAATTGGCGCAATCCTGGACGTGCTTTTAGCTGAAGTTATTGAAGACGCGGAAAAAAATAATAAAGAATATTTATTGCAGCGCGCAAAACAACTTGATGGGGAAGACTTGGCAAAACTTCGAGACATGGCCAAGGAAAAAATAGAGGAGAAGAAAGAGGAGGATGACAAAGAAATAAAAGAAAAGCACTGGGTGAAATAGGAAAAGTTTTTAAAAACTTTTAATAGGTCACAAGGAATAAGGCGAGAGCATAAAAAAAGAATGCAAGAAAAATATATTTTTCTTGATATTCTTTTTTTGTAAAGAGATAAAAAAGAAAAAGTGATACACAAACAGACAATGGAAGCATCAATCCCTGAGTATCTAGTAGTAGCGGAACTGTGATTAATACTATCGACCAAATAGCGGCAATGATATATTTGGAACGCTGAAGACCAAAAACGACCGGCAGTGTTTTTATTTTTTCATGGCTGTCACCCGCAAAATCTTTGATGTCTTTGAAGTTTGAAAGCAATCCATAAGAAATTCCAATTATGAGAATCGCCTTTATTGGGAAGGCATTGACATGTTGGTTGGGTGAAACTAGGAAAAAACCAGCCATCGCAATTGCTACGACTGCAATCCCGGACAATATAGTTGATGTTGCGAAATGTCGCTTAAGTCTAAGCGGACTTGATGAATATAAATAGAATATTGTTTGTGTCACAAAAAAAAGTGAAATAACAGACTTGTTCATAGTGAACATTCCGAAAGAAATCAGGATTAAGAACACTAGTTGCATTACGTTCCATTGTGTAAGTGAAACTGCTTTTGTTATTAGTGGTCTATCTGGATTTGATATGGTATCAATTTTAATATCTTCGCCGTCATTAACAAAGGCTGCCAGCCATGCATTCAATACGCCGACAATGAGAAAAACTAAAAGTGAAATAATATTTATGGGATTTTCAAGATGTATATCCCCATTTATTTTTTGGCTGATTACAATTCCAATAGCTGCTATGATGAACCAATAAATAATCCTGGTTATTCTTAAATCTTTTTGTATTCCATTCCAAAATTTTCTTTTAGCTGTGAAAAAAATAAGTCCAAGTTGCAATGTTAATGTGATAAAAAAGATTTTTGCCATGGTAATTTCATGAGCAATTTCTGTTTTGAAAAAAACTTCATTGAAGGAATCAAAGCCTTCTGTGTAGTTTGAAAACCAACTTTGGTTTATCGCGCTGTGATATGCGCTTAATGCATCTTGATTCGCTAATAATTCAGGGCTGCCAAAAAGCATAATGAAACTCGGTATCATTTCGTAAAAGAATAAAGTCAAATATACGCTGGCTATTAAAAATAAAATTCTGATAATATCCTTGCTTCTTTTATGAACAAAAATAATCATAGATATTAGTATAGCGTAAGCTGCAAAATGTTGACCAAATGTTACACCCTGTCTGCTTAGGGGATTAAGAATATCCAGAAAAGTGGTTAAAAATTTATCAGGGCTTACTGTTAAGTATGCCATGAATGCTTTCGAAGTCATTGTATTGAAAATAAAATCAACTACTGGAACTGCAAGTATGAAGAGAAATATTTTTGATACGAAAATCAATATGTTTTCAAATACATCTTTTGTAAAAAAATATAATAATAAAGATAGAGAAAAATAAAGAGAGAAAAAATATAATATTGCGTGTATGACCCTTTCAGTGGAAAAAAAATATCCCATGGCGTCGGGATAGACGTAATTTTCTAAAAACAATCGCAGGATGATAATGCTAAAAATTGAAAATATTATTTTCAGCAAAGAAAATTCTTCAAATTTTTGCATTGTACTTTTCTCGCCTATTGTCATATAATTTGATTTATAGGAAATTGATAATTGCTTTTCATATTTATATTATGCGGCTAAAAATCGAAAACATCAAGGAAAACCCAGTGAGCTTGCTGCGAAGAGCGGGGTACACATTTCAACGCAAAGAAGGAGATGAAATGAGTTTTGTCAGGCCATTAGCACGCAGCGGTTATCCAAGATTTCATATGTATTCCCACTTGGAAGGATTGTCTCTTGTTATTAATTTCCATTTGGATCAAAAAAGGGAAACTTATGGCGAAGGAACGAGACATCATGGAGAATATGAAGAAAGCGGAGCCTTGCAGGTTGAAGCTGAAAGGATTCAAAAAATCCTCGTTTAAGGCTTGCCCCGTTAGAAGCTCACAAAATTTGATACAGATTATAATGCTGATATTGTATTTATATGGCATAAGAGATGCTCAAGTGGCACCTAGCAGGCTTCTAATGGGGCTTGCCTGATTACAATAAATGGTCTATACTTATAATATTGTGATTTGCCCAGGTGGTGGAATTGGTATACACGCCAGTCTTAGGAACTGGTAGAGCAATCTGTGGAGGTTCGAGTCCTCTCCTGGGCACTTTAATATTCAAAAGAGGACGAGAACTAAAGGGGGTCGGGGAAAGATATTTCCCCGTGGCCGGAAGTATTGAAACCGAAGGGTTTCAAAGAGCGAAGCGAGTGAGATGTCCTCTCCTGGGCACATAGTATTATGGAAAAAATTATCGTAGAACAGATAGGCGTTGGAACGCGGATTGATAAATTCCTGGTAAAGGAGTTTTTTTTGTATTCGCGAGGAGAGATAATACGCAGAATTAAGAATGGTGACGTTCTGGTAAATAATAAGGCTATTAAGCCAAGTTATATTTTGGAAGAAGGGGATGCAATAATGCTTGAAAATTTCTCCCGAGAGCCTGAAGATAAGAGTTTGACAAGTAATAAGGAAATGGAATTGAGTGTGCTTTTTGAAAATGAAGATATTATTGTCATCAATAAACAAGCTGGGGTGCAAGTGCACCCAAGTTTTAACGAGAAAGACAATACATTGGTCAATGCTCTTCTTTCGCAGTATAAAGAGATAGCAAATGTGCACGATGACTCTCAGGGCGCTGAAATGAGGCCTGGAGTGGTACATCGCCTTGATAAGGATACGTCGGGAGTTATGGTTATTGCCCGTAATATGGAGGCGTTCAATGCTTTAAAGGAAATGTTTAAGGATCGCGACGTTGAAAAAGAATATTTGGCAATTGCTGCAGGAATATTTATTGAGAAAGAAGGCATAATTGAAAAACCGATTGCTAGATCATCAACTTATAGAAAACAAGTTATCGCCAGAAAAAATACTAAGACAATAATCAGGCCAGCAGAAACACAATATAAGGTTATAGATGAATTTGATGGATATAGCTTGGTGGAAGTGACTCCTAAGACTGGTAGAATGCACCAAATCAGAATTCACTTGGCATCAATTGGGCATCCTGTGATAGGAGATACGATTTATGGAACGCCAGAGCCCCAGGAAAATAAGAAAACAGCGAAAAGACAATTGTTGCATGCGCATAAGCTGAAATTTGATTTACTTGGAGAATCTTATGAATTTATAGCTCCAATGCCGCAGGATTTCACTGATTTTTTGAAAAATATTTAGCGATATTTTGCTTTAAATAAAGCAAAATAAAGTGGTATTATTTTTTTAAGTCATGCAAATTGCAGATAATTGGAAAATATAGTGTCAATATAATAGCTGCAGGGTTGACGAAAAACCCTTTTGCTAGTATGATGGAAAAGCTTTTTAATTAAACTAATGTCGTTTCCTATAACCGTTGAGGGACAATATCACTTGCCCGGGTAGGAGTGTGGGATTTAATGCTATGAATAACAAACTATTAGACTTTAATACATCAAAGAAAACAGCTGAAATGCCGGTTTTTCGAGCAGGGGATGTTGTGAAAGTTTTCCGAAAAATTATTGAAGGTGGAAAGGAAAGAACTCAGATTTTTGAAGGAATGATTATTGCCGTTAAGGGAAAACAAAGTTCATCATCAATGATAACAGTGCGAAAAGTTTCTAACGGTATTGGTGTTGAAATCGTTGTTCCTATTCAATCTCCAGCTATTGAAAAAATTGAATTGGTGAAAAGAGCTAAAGTTCGTCAGTCAAAACTATACTTCGTTCGCGAACGTAGTGCTAAATCATTGAAAATGAAGTATACTGATCTTAGTGCTCCTGCTAAGGATGCTAAAAAGAAAAAAGAAGAGGTTGCAGAAATTGTTGAAGAAGTTGTAGAAACTCCAGCTGAAGAAGTGAAAGCAGAATAGTTGATTGAAATTTAGATTAATCCCTGCTTCTTGCGGGGATTAATATTGAAAATAGGCATTGAAGTCCTCGACATGCCCCGATGGTGGAATTGGTATACACACATGCTTGAGGTGCATGGCTTTAATCGGCATAGGGGTTCGAGTCCCCTTTGGGGCACAAGTTTAAATTGTTATATTGATAAATTGCTATATTGTTGTTATTTTTTTTGCGAACAATATAACAATTTAACCATGTAGCAATATAATTACGGGCGATTAGCTCAGTTGGCTAGAGCACTTCTCTTACAAAGAAGGGGTCACTGGTTCGAGTCCAGTATCGCCCACATTTCATTTACTTTTCACTTTTTGCTTAGCAAGAGGGAAAAGGCGGGAAAAGTAACTTTCCCGTGGGGAAATATAAAAAAGAAATCATGCCTGAGTAGCTCAGTGGTAGAGCAGTGGATTGAAAATCCACGTGTCGTGAGTTCAATTCTCTCCTCAGGCACACGTAGTTGGGTCCATAGCTCAGCGGTTAGAGCAGGCGACTCATAATCGCTTGGTCGCTGGTTCGATTCCAGCTGGACCCACAACATAAAAGCGGGTATCGTATAGTGGCTATTATACGTCCTTGCCAAGGATGAGACGGCAGTTCGATTCTGCTTACCCGCTCCAGTTGTCAAAAACAGCCTCCGAAAGGGCTGTTTTTGTTTTATCTAGAGCACAAACTTTCGGTACCAACCATTCGTTGTTCAGACTTTATTTTTTCTAATCCTTTTTTAATAATTCAATAATTTGGTACTGTTTCCTTAAAGTGATTTCAACTTGTCCGTCTTTTTAGAATAAACTCAGAACATAATGCCCGTAATCCAGAGGGTTTGCGCTGGTCAGAGTTGCTCTCAAAAATCAAAGCA
>LBTS01000014.1 GCA_000992165.1 Candidatus Moranbacteria bacterium GW2011_GWC2_37_8
GATGTCATGACATCGGTTTCAATCAATATAGATAAATTAGGAGTCGTGGCTCCAATGGTATGGTCAAAAACTGAAATTGAATCAGAAAGGTTGAAAGAATTGGAAAATGGTATAACTCATTTTCTTGGAAGCGCAACTCCTGGTCAAAAAGGAAATGCGATTATTTCTGGTCATTCGAGTAATTATGCTTGGGCAAAAGGCGGATACAACTATGTTTTCAAAGACTTGAATGATCTTGAGCGCGGCGATGTTATAACCGTTAATACGATTCAAAAGAATGGCAGGATTATTTCATATAAATATAAAGTGAACGATAAATATATCACCACCCCAGTGGATGAAAAAATCTTTGAATCTTCAAATCAACCAATCTTAACTTTGTCGACTTGTTGGCCACTAGGCACGAATTTCAAAAGGGTGATTGTCAAAGCTGAACTGGTAAGGTCGTAATACTTGTAGCATTAGCAGGGGACTTTCAAAAACCGTGGCCAATGCGAAACATAAAGAATCCTGTTGGCATATTTTTAATAAGCTGGCAGGATTTTTTTTGTGGAAATAGGAAACAAAGGGCATTAGCAGTAGGTCTAGTGGTAGGGCATTAGTCCTAAGACTTACAACTTATGACCTGACTTACAGCCAATGCCTTATGTTACATTCTTTTCGGCAAATATATGTTTAATTAATATAGATTAGAAATCCCAGTATTAATTTACCGCTTAGCATAGCCATATACAGCTATACCCTTGACAAAACCGCTTTTTTCTGCTAGACTGTATGGTCATATAAGATTAACTGTATTTCGTTAAAATATAGAGCCTGACCTTTAACAAGAGAATTAGGATTTGCATTCACATACTGGTAGTGAGAGAAGTTATCTCAAACAATTTACCGCTAAACTCCTGAGGGAGTTAGCAAGGAGGAAGTCATGAGAAGAATAACTTCACTGGTAGTGGTTTGGACGATGCTGTACAACCTGGCATTCGCAGGATTTGCGTTTGCTGATCCGGTTAACTTTGACGCAAGTATTAGTACCCACAACACTGTTAACACTGGTGGTGGCACTGCAACATCTACCAACAACCAGAACCAGAACCAAGGACAGGAACAGGATGCATCTTCGAGTGCAACTACCATCGTTCGTCAAAACCTTCCTGAGGTCGGTTTCGTCGGCTTCCTGAATCCTGGCACGCCGATTGTTGGCACCGAGTGGAAATTCTGGTATAAGAAAATCCATTCGCGTCTGACCATGAAAAAAATCGGCATGGCACACTACGGTTTCCACCTGAGTGATCTCTGGATCAGCAATTGGGGTGGGCGAGTTGAGTTCACGCCCCAAGGCGAAAGTCTTCCGAGAAACAATGATGACGTCCTTGTGGCGCACTACTGGCCTGAAGATCTTCCCAATGAAGGGGATGAAATTCTGGGTAGCGTGATCGTGGTTGGTAAGGCTGATGTTGATGATATCGCCTTCGTTACTGACGGCGCATTGGCCTGTAAAGACCAAACCATGACAAGGAGGATTGCTGTTTCTGAGGCCGAATACATCGATGGTGCAACAATCGGTGGTTCTATCGGACTCAGTGGATCGGCCGCTCGGGCTGCAGATGCTTCCGGTGCAGTGTTTGCAACGGGTGGCATGCTTGGCAAAACCAAGACACGTGCAGAAAGAGTTAGAAGGGTTAAGGTTCTTTGCATGAACGATGGTCCTCTCTATCTGACCGTGCCGCCGCCGGCTGAAAAATTTACTCCTGCACCTACTCCAGAAGTGGCCTGCAACGTAGAAGTCTACCTGAAAATCATCAGGAAGGCTGAAAAAGAAATTGCAACTTGCTGGAGATACTCCTACAACAACTTTTTCTGGCAGCTCGAAGCTGCTAGGAATAATGTCAATGCCTTCATTTGCACAGGCGATAAAGGCTATCTCGGTATCGCCATGAACCATTACTATATGGCAGAGCTGAATTACATTCATGGCTTTGATATCAAGAAGTATGCTGATTCGGACGCAATGATTGCAGAAGTTGAATATGGTCTGGCTAGCGCATTCTATGCGAGAGATGGACACGTAAACAACTATTGGGTGGCACCTAAGGTTGTGGTGCATATGAATAAGAAGAAGAACACACCCAAGTCTGTTGCAGTTACTGCATACGAAAAGCGGGAAATCATGAAAATTCGCCGCACACTGGAAAGGTACTCGACGCATCTCACACTCTAAACTTCAGTGGGCTTCAAAGGGAGCCCACTGATAAAAAAACCGGAGGTATATCTAATGAAAAAATATATTCTCATGCTCATGCTTATTCTGCCGACGATGGCGAACGCCTTTCAGTCTGAAAATGACGAGAGAATGCGCTTGATGGGCTCTGTGCCAGCGACTTCTGCTGAAAAGGTTGTTGCCAAAGAGCAGTCAGCCAAGCCTGCTGCAAGTCAAGGGGCGTGCAGTTCGGAAGAGCTCAAGGCGCTCAAGGACAATCAGGCCAAGATCGAGAAGGCACTCAACGCGTTGTCCAAAAAGGTGAATTCAAGTGGTAGCTCGATTGATAAGAGGCTGGATGCCGCAGAAAAAAAGGTCGGCGAAACACTTGCCGGCTTCGAGCAAAAGAAGAAGGAAGTGCTCGACGGCTTCGAGGGAGAAAAGAGTGAAGCGCTTAATGCTCTGAAAGAATCAAAAGGGCAGGCGCTTCAAAACATAGAGGACGCAAAAGCAGCCCTCGCTAAAAGCAACCAGGAAGCTTTCGCAAAGCAGGACGAAAAAATTGCGAAGGTGCAAAAAGATGTCGGCAGCATTTGGTGGATATTGAAATGGGTAGGTGGCGGATTGATACTGTTGTACGTCATCATAACGGTGGCGGGCATCATTCATGAAAAACGTCGTCGTTCTTAAAATTAAACACAAGGATGACGACAAAAGTTCGGGCGGCTCTCCAACTGGAGACCCGCCCGCTTTTTTTACCTCAGCACCAAGTGCTGTTTTTTTGTTTTTAGCTAGCTGATAAGCTGTTTAGCAGGTTGACAAAGAATATTAAAATTGCTATTGTTCACAGTCAACTAATTATCTTTCTTCTTTAAAAAAAGAGGACTGAGGAAGATTTGAAAGTGGCACTTAAGTGGTGGAATTTACAAATTTATAGAAAATAGAATTCGTACATTTGTACAAATTCGTAATTCGTAGAATTAATGAGAATCGCATTCATAGGCAAGAAAATAGCTCCAGCAAATGTCAGCGGCATTGAAAAATATGTCGAGGAAGTTTCGCTATGCATGGCAGAAAAAAATCATGATATTTTTATTTATTCCTTATCGAAAGATGTTTCTGAAAAAATAAAAGAAAATGAAAAGATTGAAATAGTCATCCTGCCAAAAATTCTTGAAAAAATTGGCGAATTCTCTCAAGTTCTTTGGGCGAGCATGCATGCAATTTTTGCAAAATATGATGTCATCCACTATCAATCAAAATCAACTTTTTTGCTAAGTTGGATTCCAAAAATATTTTGCAAAGAAATAAAAATAGTCTCGTCATTTGATTTGCAATGCGATTTTCGCAGCAAGCCAGGCATAACCCTTTTTGATTCGAAAGAGGTGGCTGCGATGTCAAAGTTGAATTTGCGCAAAAAAAGATTCATTCTTTTCGCTGAAAAATTTGTCAAAGAAGCAGGCGCGCATTATTTGATTGAGGCTTTCAAGCAATTGGAGGATACAGCAAAGACACCAAATAATTTCAAATTGGTTATTGCCAAGATAGGCGAGCAAGATGAGGATTATGTGAAATATTTGCACACTATCAGCGAAGGTCGCTCCAATATTATTTTTATTGACAAGCAAGCGGACAAATTATTGTGGCAGCTTCTTTCAAGCGCATATATGTTTGTTCAACCATCTTATTCGAAAAATGTTCCCGCAGCACTTTCTAAGGCCATGCTTTGCGGGCTGACTCCCTTGGTAAGTGATGTTAAGGAAAATTTTAATATAACCGGAAACGATGGCTTTTCCTTTCAGTCAAAATCAGTGATTGATCTGCGAGACAAACTTGCATATTTACTCAGCAGGAACGACGAAGTGGAAAAATTTGGAAAACTTGCCAGAGAGAAAATGGAAAAAGAATATGGTTGGGAGAAAATTGCACAAAAAACCATTGAAGTTTGTAAGAACTGTTAATATCACAAATAGATTAAATTTAAAACCATGGAAAACTATCAATCATTTTTAAGCCGAACAAGTAAGCAGGGAATAAACATTAGGATGCTACTCTCGAGCATCATCTTGAGTGCAGCTATATTTCTTATTCTTCTTCCGAATATCAGGACTTATGAATCTACCGCGACCGTTTTAGTAACTTCCAAATCGGAAATTGCAGCGCTTCAGCATGCTCAAATCGTTAGTAACATTGCTAAAATTCCGGAAACATTGGCTTTTTATGATAAACTTTTAGTAGCCAATCCGGATGTGCGAGATTTATCTGCGGGAAACACTCAAATTAAAAGGAAGCAGTTTTGGAATGGTATCGTAAATGTCAGAAGAATTGGAAAAGATTCAGTCATTGAAATTTCAATCGAAACCGTCAGAGAGAACGATGCGGAAAAACTCGCAAATAAGACTGTGAAAAATCTGGTTGATACGGCAGGAACGTATTATAATAATAACGACGTAAACATTCATCTTATTGAAGGTCCAATTACAAGTCGCGTTGTTTCAGATTGGCAATGGCTTTTAATCCTTAGTTTTATCCTTGGATGCACGCTAGGTTTTCTTTTTCAAAAAGCTTCTCCTTTTGTTTGGCTATTTATTGCCCTGGAAAGCAAAAAAATAAACGAGAAAATCAAAATGCATTTCAAGGCTGATGAGGCTTTGACGAAAAAAATGGATTTAGACGATAAAGAGGAGAAAGGTGCAGCAGTTCAGTCATCGGAATCTGAAGACTTGGCAGGGCAAGCAGATTCTGCCGAACTTCCGCAACAAGAAGAAGTTAATACTGAAAAGCAATCATTGGAAGCAAAGGAATTGGAAACATTGAATAGAATAATCCAGCAAGATATTTATCCGAATTTTCCTGAAATGCCAAAGCATGCTAAACCAATGGCTAGTGCACCTGATAATTTGCCAATCGCTGACAGCTCTTTTTATGGGCAGCAGCCTGAACTAGAAAAGCAGGAAGAAATTCGTGAGGAGCAGTCGCAGGCACCAAAGGAGCCGACACCCGAAGAGCTTAAAAAGCGTTTGAATGAGCTTCTGAAAGGAAAACTGTAAACTTGAATCACGAATCATGAAACAGGAATTATGAAAAACTGATTCATAATTTTTTGCTTCATTGTTCATACATGCATAAATACTCAATAAGATTCTGGCTAATTTTCTGGACTGTTGCAGCTGTTTTTTTAAGCAGCTGGTTTTTGTTTTGGAATGTGAAAAATAATGGCGTTGGAACCACAGTCGCCAAAATAATTTCTATTTTGCCTATCAAGCAGCAAAATAAAAATGAATACAAGGCTTTAGTGCTTATTGGGGATTATTTTTTTAGAAAAGATGATAAAGAAAAAAAATTGCTTTTTCTTTTTCAGAACAATATGGAAATACGCCCAGGAGGAGGATTCATCGGCGCTTTCGGTGTTGTTAAGATGAAGAATGGAAAGGTTCAAATAATTCAGACGCATGATCTTTCAAATTTTGATGCTCGTATTCCAGCAGGAATTGAGCCGCCATATCCAATGAAAGAAATTGGCTATGTGGAAAATTGGAAACTGCGCGATTCAAATTTTTCGCCAGATTTCAAAATTAATGCTGAAAAGGCAAAAGAATTCTATGCTTTAGCTGGTGGAAATGCCCAATTCGATGGCGTGATTGGCATAACAAGCAATGTTTTGACTTCAATCTTGAAAATTACTGGTCCGATCAAGCTTGCCGATTATCCTGGAACATATGATAGCGGTAATGCTATTTTGGCTTTGGAATATCAAGTTGAAAAAGCTTTCGAAGAGCAGGGAATTGAGAGGGATGATCGAAAATCGATTATGGCTGATTTGGCTGAGGAAATAGAGAATAAAATTTTTGAGTTTTCTGCCTTTAAAAAAATCCAACTTGCGCAAACGTTGCTGCAAGATCTTTCGCAAAAAGATATTCAGTTGAATTTTTCGGACACTGACATACAACAATTAGCCAATGAAGCTGATTGGTCGGGCAAAATAGATCAGGATTGGAAAAAAGATTATCTGATGACGAGCGATGCAAATCTTGGCGCGTTTAAAAGTGATTATTATATCAAACGCTCGATGGATTATTCTGTTGATTTGTCGCAAGATGTGCCAATAGCGAAATTGAAAATAACTTACAATCATACAGCGAC
Source organism: Candidatus Moranbacteria bacterium GW2011_GWC2_37_8 (assembly GCA_000992165.1). Classification (GTDB taxonomy): domain Bacteria; phylum Patescibacteriota; class Minisyncoccia; order Moranbacterales; family GWC2-37-73; genus GWC2-37-8. The sequence goes on from LBTS01000014.1 coordinate 6,341, forward strand.
TCAAAAAGATTGGATGACCAGGAACTATCTGACGTATTTGCGAGTCTATGTGCCGGAGGGGAGCGAGCTTATCGATGCGACTAATTTTGAGAATTCAAAGATTGGCAGTGAACTTAATAAGAAATATTTCGGTTCAATCATAAGAGTTCCAATTGCAACATCTAAAATAGTTGAAATTGATTATACTTTGCCGGAATCCATGAAGGATAATTATGCTCTGAAAATTCAAAAACAAGCGGGAATCAATGATGAACCGGTGGCTGTGCATATTGTAAATGTCAGCGGCCAAATAAAAAACTACAGCTTGAATTTAGATAGTGATGAGATTATTGAATAATCATATATTAATAAACATTGGACAAATACTGAATTTTTGAGAGAATGATAATAGGATATTTCATGATTGTTTTTTAACATGCCTAATACGGAGGGGCGAATGGAAAAGTTTTGGCGAAATTTGTTTTTTGCAGCGGTCTGCATTTTCATTGCAGCCACCCATGGGTGCGGGAAAATCAAGCTGGATCATGAAGCAGAAAAACGGCAATCGATAAGCTCGGCAAAAAACATTCTAGACCTCTTTGCTGAAGGAGTTAAAAGGGAAACGCTGTTCGTGACAAAGAGAGATAAGAATGGTAAAGGCCGGGTGCTGCTTTTCTGCGATATGCCAACAAAGGAGGATGTCAGGTTGCAAAGTGTTGATGGGTATGAACTCTATCCTCTTCAAGTATTTGCATACCTGGTTGAGCGGGAAAATGTATATCCACCTGGTTTAAATGCTGGTTTTCTAAACAAGATTTCCTTAAGGGGCAGAAACAGAGCAAAACTCATGAGGCAATTCAAGGCCCATGAGAAATTCGTTGACATCGCGCACTTGCATCGAGAGTCATAACAAACAAGAAGGAAGCTGTCATTTATTACTAATGGGGGTGTTCAATGGAATTTCACAAGTTTCTGTTGTCGGCATTGTTGGTTCTTTGCGCAGCTTTCGTTTTTAAGAAAAAGATTGCCCAAGTAATCAGAGCTGAGGATGCAGTGCTAGAGCCAGTTAATGGGAACGCTGAGGTCTTAAATATTGAGGATGTTGAGGAGGTTGAAGCTCTTGCAAAATACCATTGTCCTGAGGAAATTTCTTCTCGGGATCTGCCTTTCATGAAGTAAACAGGCGCTGGATTGTTAAAAGTAACGTTTTCCAGTTGCAATAAGGGGCTGCTCTATGGGCCCCTTTTTCTTTTTCTAAAAATACGCTAATATTATAGGGCTTTAAAATGTCAATAAAAGGTATATACCCCAGGGCAAGCCCTGGACCCTTCGGGCTCACGAGGCAAGCCTCGAGGTATTAAACCTTTTGGTATCGTCGCTCACTCGGAAATGCTCGTCTGCTGACGAATCATTTCGCTCGTTTCACTAGATAATAAAATTTATCCTGTAAATAACTTTGCTTTTGCTGGATAAAACATAAAAATAAATGGAAATTAAAAAAACTTCACTTCAAGATGCCTACTTGATGACGCCGAAAGTCTTTCAAGATGAGAGAGGCTTTTTTACTGAAACATATTCAAAGAAAAAACTTGAGGATGCAGGCGTTATTGCTGAGGAATGGGTGCAGGACAATCATTCCATGTCTGCAGTAAAAGGAGTGCTGAGAGGACTTCATTTTCAGAATGCGCCTTACACTCAGGCAAAACTTGTGCGCGTCACAAAGGGAAGTGTATATGATGTGATTGTTGATCTTAGAAAAGATTCACCGACATTTGGAAAATGGGAAGGTTTTACTTTGACTGACAAGAATTTCCAAATGCTTTTTGTGCCAAGAGGATTTGCGCACGGTTTTATGACACTCGAAGACAATACTGAATTTCAATATAAGTGCGATAATTATTATGCGCCCGAAAGCGAAGGGGGTTTGATGTGGAACGATTCTGAATTCGGAATCGATTGGCCTATTGAAAATCCAATCCTATCGGACAAAGACCAAAAACATCCAAGTTTCAACGAATTTAATTCACCATTTTAATAAAGTCTTAAGGTCAAAAAGTCTGTAAAGTCTATCAAGCAAAATGCTTTAAGGACTTGATGGACTTTCAGCTTTATAGACTATCTTTTTATATGAAGCTATTAATAACCGGAGGGGCTGGATTTATCGGCTCAAATTTTGTCCATCATATTTTGAAAACCTATCCGGATTATGAAGTCATCAATCTTGATGCTCTTACATATGCTGGAAATTTAGAAAATCTGAAAGACGTTGAAAACAACCCTCGGCATAGATTTGTGAAAGGGGATATTTGTGACCAGGAATTGGTGAATAAATTGGTTGCAGAAGTTGACGTGGTCGTTCATTTTGCTGCTGAATCGCACGTAGACCGCTCTATTTTGGACTCAGCGGCCTTTGTGCGCACAAATGTGATAGGAACGCATACCCTGCTCGAAGCGGCCAAGAAGGCAGGAAATAAGCGCTTCCACCATGTTTCTACAGATGAGGTTTTTGGCTCTCTGGGTGCCCAAGACGAGCCTTTCAATGAGACTACGCCATATGATCCTCGTTCTCCATATAGCGCCTCCAAGGCTGGCTCAGACCATTTGGTGAGGGCATACTTCCATACCCATGGTCTTCCAGTGACCATTTCAAATTGCTCAAACAACTATGGCCCTTATCATTTTCCAGAAAAACTTATTCCTCTGATTATTACAAACCTAATGGAAGGTAAGAAAATCCCAGTTTATGGAGATGGAATGAATGTTAGGGATTGGCTTCATGTGGAAGATCATGCTCGCGCGATTGACACTATTATACATAAAGGTAAAATCGGCGAAACTTATTGTGTGGGTGGAAATGGCGAAAAAACAAACATGGAAATCGTTAAGACAATTTTAGGTTTGCTTTGCCGCGATGAAAGTTGGATTGAATATGTTGAAGATCGAAAAGGTCACGATAAGCGTTACGCTATCAATTTTTCTAAAATTAAAAACGAGCTAAACTGGGAGCCGCAAATAACTTTCGAAGAAGGAATTAAAAAAACAGTTCAGTGGTTCATTGAAAACGAGGCTTGGTGGAAAGATGTGAAAAGCGGAGCATATCAGGAATATTACAATAAACAATACAAAAAATAATTCTGAATCATGAATTAAGAATTATGAAACAAGAAAATAAAAAAGTTATGCTTAAAAAAATTTTTTTATCTGCCATCGCTTTTGCCTTTATGTTGTTTCCTGTCATTGTATCAGCGCGTGAAAATCCGACAGATTGGTATATTAAAGATTTCGATTCTCAAATAATTGTGAATAAGGATTCTTCATTGAGCATAACCGAAACAATTATTGCGGACACTGGAAAAGGTATTGATAAGCATGGCATCTTTAGGATCTTGCCGACACGACTGAATATTGATGGCAAAAAAATTAACACCCCAGTTGAACTTGCAAGTATCACGGATAAGTCCGGACAGGCTTATGAATATCAAACCATAAGGAATTCCCAAGACGGAACTATAACCTGGAAAATTGGAAGCGCCAATAAAACAGTGCAAGGCGTTAATGTATATGTCATAAATTACAAAGTGCAAAATGCTATTCGATTTGGAAATGAAAATTTCGATGAATTATACTGGAATTTAAGTGGAAATTTTTGGGATCTGGAAATCGATAAATTTCACGCTACTGTTAAATTTCCTCAAGAAGTGACAAACAAGAATGCCACGGTTGAATATTACACGGGCTTCGTAGGTTCTAAGGCAAAAGACTTGGCGACGTACAAGTGGAGTTCCGCAAGTGTGCTGGAATTTGATTCCACTAAAACTTTGTTGGAAAAGCAAGGAATTACTGCTTCGATAATTTTTCCTAAAAATATTTTCACGCCATACGCGCCGGGTTTCTGGACTATTTATGGAGATTATTTTTATTTTCTCATACCATTTGCAGTTCTGGCTATTTTATTTTTGGTTTGGAAAAAATACGGCGACGATCCATCTTTCAACAAGACAATAATTGCTGAATATGAAATTCCGGCAGATTTGTCTCCGATTGAAGCTGGAATGCTGATGAAAAGCGGTGGATTTGATAATTCTTTTATAACTGCGGAAATAATAACATTTGCAACTAAGGGACTGGTCAATATTAAGGAGATTGAAAATAAAGTCTTATTTTTTACAAGTAAGAATTACAAGCTGGTTAGCATTGATAATCCTGAGGTGGAGAAAACTTTGAATGATGCCCAGCATGAAATTATGGGTGATATTTTTCGGGGTGGTCAGACGGTTAAACTCTCAACTCTTAAAAATTCGTTTTATAAAAATATTCCTTCCATCAAAAAAGCGGCTACTAAAAGTTTGGTGGACAAGGGGCTAATTGTTCCGACAGGATTCAATATAGGAATGTTCATGAGGATTTTTGGACCGTTTCTATTATTTTTTGCTTTTCCTTTTTCTGCTGTTTCATTTTTCTTAATGATCAGTTTGGCAATTTCCGCTGTGCTTATATTCGCTTTTTCTTTTATCATGCCAAAAAGAACCCTCGTGGGCGCGGAAATGAATTGGAAAATAAATGGTTTCAAGTTGTTTATGGAAACGGTTGATAAAGACAGAGCAGCTTTTTATGAGAAAGAGAATATTTTTGAAAAGTGTTTGCCATATGCGATTTTGTTCGGCATGACAAAACAGTGGATCAAGAAAATGCAGGAAATCTATGGCGCTGAATATTTCGCATCACATGTTCCGCTTTGGTATGCCGGTGGAATGTCTTCGTTTGACGCTGACAGTTTTGCAAGCTCTTTGGAAAGTTTGTCATCTGACATTGCCGCTAACACATCTGCTCCATCTGGTTCTAGTGGAGGAGGAATGTCCGGCGGCGGTGGCGGAGGAGGAGGCGGGGGAGGTTGGTGATTCTAATATTCTTAAACAACAAGAAGATGAAACATGAAATCTTATTGGGTCTTACCACCACCCCCGGCAGTGATTGGCGAGGAAAAGTTGAAGAAATGAAAAAGTTCGGAATCAAACGCATCGCGCTTTTCCCGACATTTTTAGGAGTTCATGAGAGAAAAGAATTGTATGAACTTCTGGAACAAATTAAGGGGCTGGAAATTCCACATGTGCATCTTCGCGCGCAAGACATGCATGATTGGGAAATGGAATGGTTTGAAAAGCATGGCGCCCAAACTTACAATATTCACATGGGAATGCATGCTAAAAGTTTTGACGCATTAAATCCTTATATTCATAAAATATTTGTCGAAAACCATATTCATAAGGCTATTCCAGAAGATCAACTGGAAAGTGCGGCAGGAATTTGTTTGGATTTCCAACATTGGGAAATAGCTAAAAAAAGTCATCCCAGGGTAGCGGAAAAAACTTTGCAGTATGCGGATAAATTCAAAACAGGATGTTGTCATATTTCTGCTATGCCAAAATGGAAAAATTTCTTAATGCGACTAATGAAAAAAGTTAGCGGACATTATCTGGTTACTTTGGATGAGATGGATTATATGAAAGGATTTGGAAAATATCTTCCAAGATATGCAAGTATTGAACTGGAAAATACATTTGAAAGACAACTGGAAATCAAAGCATATTTGGAGAAAATGCTTGAAATATAATTTTAGCTCAATACGGCGGTCAATTGGACAATATTGCTAATATCTGCGATAATTATCAGACTTGAGGCTCAAAAAAAGCTTCAGATTTATAACATGTAATTAAGTAATATATGAAAAAAGTTTTAATAATCGGCGCCAATGGAATGCTTGGGCAAGAATTGGCGAATATTTTCAAAAGCGATAGTGAATATAAAGTGACCGCTTGGGATTTTAATAAAATCGACATTACCGATGAAACTCAGGTTAAAGAGAAAATCTCAAAATTGAATCCTGAAATCATCATTAACTCTGCGGCATATAATGCCGTTGATTTGTGTGAAAAAGACAAAGCGGAATTTGCCAAGGCAAAAATGCTAAACGGAAAGGCTCCTGGATACTTAGCAAAGATTGCAAAAAAACTTGATGCAACGTTTGTTCACTATTCAACGGACTATGTTTTTTCTGGAATGCCTGAGATTCCAGAGCCAGCTGGATGCGCTGGTTCATGTTCATCATGTTCTCTGCATGAAGGATTTGTTCCCCAATTAGGATTTGATGAAAACGCAATTCCTGAGCCAGTTCAAAATTACGGAAAAACAAAATTGATGGGCGAAGATGCTGTTCAGCGAAATGGTGAAAAATATTACATTATCAGACTTTCAAAACTTTTCGGAAAACCTGCCAAATCAAAAACTGCCAAAAAAAGTTTTTTCGATGTGATGTTGGAAGTTGGGAAAAAGAATAAAGAAGTTAAGGTTGTTGATGAGGAAACTAGTTGTTTCACCTATGCTCCTGACCTTGCGAAGAAGACAAAAGAAATTATTGAATCTGAAAAACCATATGGAATTTTTCATGTTTCAAACGCGGATGCTTGCACTTGGTATGAAGCTGTGGTTGAGCTATACAAAATGACAAAAATCAAAACAAAAGTCATTCCTGTTTCTTCTGATGAATTTCCACGTCCAGCAGCTCGACCATATGTTTCAAGTTTGATCAACACCAAGCTTAATCCTTTGAGAAGTTATAAACTGGCACTTAGGGAATATCTGAAAAATAAATAATTTTAAATTATGAATTTCTAATTTCGAATAAAATCTGGCATTTGGCGGATGAATGAACTTATGTTTTAAAATTTATGAATTCCAAAAATTTTTAATTATTATGATATAATTAGCTTGAATTAGAAGTATGCTTGCTAAATGATTAAGATATATTTGTACATTTGTAAATTTGTAATTGATTTGTAATTTGTTAGAAATATGAAAAATTTAAAAAAACAAGATTCTAAAGTTTATGAACTCATAACCGGCGAGATGAAGCGCCAACAAGAGGGGATGGAGCTTATTGCTAGTGAAAACTATGTATCCAAGGCAGTTCTTGAAGCCCTTGGAAGTGTTTTTACTAACAAATATAGTGAAGGATACCCAGGAAAAAGATATTATGGAGGACAGATGTTCACTGATCCACTTGAAAATTTAGCCATTGAAAGAGCTAAGAAACTTTTTGGAGCTGATCATGTGAACGTGCAGCCTCATTCAGGAGCTCCTGCTAATATGATCGCCTATAATGCAGTTTTGAAACCTGGTGACACTGTTTTAGGTATGGATCTTTCTCATGGAGGTCATTTGACCCATGGACATCCTTTGACACTTTCTGCGCAGATATATAATTTTATTGGATATAAATCAAACGCTAAAGGTGAAATTGATTACGCTGAACTTGAAAAATTAGCAAAAAAACATAAGCCGAAACTTATCTTGGCTGGATTTTCCGCTTACACTCGTCAGCTTGATTATAAAAAATTTACAGATATTGCAAAAAAAGTCGGTGCTATTTCAATGTTTGATATCGCGCATATTGCAGGATTAATTGCAGGAAAGGCTATTGAGAATCCCGTGCCATTTTTTGACATAGTGACCACAACTACTCATAAGACACTGCGCGGACCACGCGGCGGAATGATTATGTGTAAAGCTGAGTTTGCAAAGGCGATTGATAAATCTGCTTTCCCAGGATTTCAAGGAGGACCACACATGAACAATATTGCAGCCAAAGCAGTGGCTTTTGCGGAAGCATTGAAGCCATCATTCAAAATATATGCTAAACAGGTTGTGAAAAATGCCAAGGTTCTGGAAAAAGAACTTACAAAACGAGGATATAAAATTATGTTTGGCGGAACTGATTATCACATGGTGTTGGTTGATGTCATGAGTAGTAAGGGCGTGACTGGCAAACAGGCAGAGCACGCTTTGGATGAAGCTGGAATCACGGTGAACAAAAATATGATTCCCGATGATCCTCGCAGCCCAATGGATCCTAGTGGAATCAGAATCGGAGTTCAAGCAATCACAAGCCGTGGAATGAAAGAAAAAGAAATAAAAATGATTGTAGGATGGATCGATGAAATTATTCTTGTGCATGATGATGAGAAAAAATTAGCAGAGATAAGAAAAGTTGTTGCCAAATTTTGTAAGAAATATCCGATATACCCTGCGGTGTAGGCAGCTAAATTTATACCAATAGAAGACATATTAACAAGATTATAATTATAAGATATTTATGGAACAAGCATGTAAACCACGCAAACGAAAAATGAAAGGAATAGTACTAGCTGGGGGAACAGCTACAAGACTTTTTCCAATGACTGCCACAACCTCAAAACAACTTTTGCCCGTATATGACAGACAAATGATTTTTTATCCATTAAATACGCTTATCAAAGCTGGCGTCAAAGAAATTTTGATGATTGTGGCTCCTGAGCATTCAGGACAATTTTTGAATTTATTAGGTTCTCTTTTGAAAAAACATGGCATCCATGTGACCTTTGAAGTGCAGTCAGTTCCAAGGGGTCTCGCTGAAGCTTTGACACTGGGAGAGAATCATATCGGAGATGATAACGTGGCTCTTATTTTGGGTGATAATATTTTTGAAGATGATTTTGCCAAGCAAATCAAGGATTTCAGAAGTGGCGGACATGTTTTTGCTAAAAAAGTTAGTGACCCTGAAAGATTTGGGGTTGTGAAATTTGATGAGAATAATATAGCGGTTGAAATTGTAGAAAAACCTGTTGAATGGATCAGTGATTATGCAGTGACAGGTCTTTATCTTTATGATAATTGCTGCGTGGAAATTGCTAAGAATATGAAACCATCAGATAGGGGAGAAATTGAAATCACCGATGTTAATAGGGCTTATCTAGAGAAGAAAGAATTAGAAGTGACATTATTTGATGGTGAATGGCTTGATGCCGGAACTCCAGATTCATTGCTTGAAGCTAGTATGATTGTTAAGGAAAAAGGAATCAGCCGAAATTTCCATCCAATTTTAGATCAGGCGATTATTGAATTTAATGAAGAGTTGAAAATACGGTCTAAAAAACGTCTACAGTAAATAAAAATATATTTCAATCTCTACGAATTACGAAAAATACGAATGTACGAATATTCAGGCAATGTGATTCGTACATTCGTATCAATTCGTAATTCGTAGTGCAATTAATTACATGAGAATAAGAAAAGCTATTTTACCAGTAGCGGGATTCGGAACAAGATTTTTGCCAGCTACTAAAGCTCAACCAAAAGAAATGCTCCCAATTGTTGATAAGCCTGTGATTCAATATTTAGTTGAAGAAGCGGTTGCCTCAGGAATTGAAGAAATTATTTTCGTAACAGGACGCGGTAAGCGAGCTATCGAAGATCACTTCGACATTTCATATGAACTGGAAGACACACTAGTTGAAAAACATAAGCATGATTTGCTTGAAACTGTGCAAAAGATTTCTGGTTTGGCAAAGTTTTCTTATGTTCGTCAGCCTAAACCGCTTGGAGACGGTCACGCTCTTTTGCAAGCCGCACATCTTTTGAACGGTGAACCCGCTTTGGTAATCTTTGGAGATTGTCTATATGACAGCGAAGTTCCTGCTTCAAAGCAACTCATGGATACTTTTGAAAAATATGGTGACCCAGTTATTGGACTTAGTAAGGTTCCAATGGATCAGGTGAGTTCCTTTGGTGTAATTGATGGAGAGAAACTTGAAGACAATACATACCTGATTAAAGGTATGATTGAAAAACCAAAACAAGAAGACGCTCCTTCAAATTTGGTAGCTGTTGGAAAATATATAATTACCCCGGAAGTTTTTGATGTTCTCGCAACAATGTCTGAGGGAAAATCGGGTGAGATTCGACTTGCTGATGCTTTCGAAATAATGCTCAACAATAAAAAACCCATGCATGGAAGAGTACTGGATGGAGAATGGTTGGACACGGGTGATAAATTCAATTTTGTGAAAGCGACAATTCACATGGGCCTAAAACACCCAGAAATCGGAGACAAGCTTCGTGAATATCTCAAAGGTTGCAAAAATATTTAGAAATTATTCCCGCCAATTGGCGGGTTTTTTCTTGATAATATTTTCACACGCAAAAACAAGTCTTGCGCTGTCACCATTGACATTCTATGACTAGCGTGAAAGAATAATTGGACAAATAGACGATTTCATATCGTCGCCCTAATATCATTCAATCTTTGTCCGCCATGCGAATAAGGATGATGCTATAAAACATGTATTGGGTTTATCTTGTAATGTTTACTTTCATAGTTTTTGTGCCCACAGTGGTCAACCAGGGCTATTCAATCTTTAGTATTGCAGAGATGCAAGAATTTGCTATTCTGATTCTTGGTTCTGTGGGTTTTGTAATTTTCCTTATAATGGAAAGAAGTCTCAAAAGGCATATAGCGGAAAAATCTTTATATCAGAAGCAAGTAAACAGGATGAGTAAAGATTTGACTAATTCTTACTCATACATTGGAGAAATCAATCGTAAACTCGATATACTGGAAAATATCGCTCTGGGATATCCGGAAAGCTCGGATCTTACAACTGAAAATCAATCCGCAGTTTTTGATTCTATACTGGGGGCTGTCCAAGTATTTGGGAAATCAGACGAATTCGCGCTGCGCTTCATTCAAAAACCAAATTTTGAGGTTGTGCAAGAGATAAAAAGTTTCCCGGAATTATCATTGAATCATTCGGTGGTTACATGTGAAGAAAACAAATGTTATACTGAAACAAATGAATTCATAGTCATAACCTCACCTAAGGCAGTAGAGGATATTTTTTCGTGTATCGTTATCAGAAAAAAACAGGCGTCGCATAGTATTGAAGATAGAGAGATGATGAAAACGTTGGCTTCTCAAGCCCTTTTTATTTTTATGTTCCTGCGCCAAAAAAAGCAAATAAAATGTGTCATTTGATTTTTATAGAAGTCTAAGGTAGGATATTGAAGATATAGCTTTTGGATTTTTTTTAATTTGTAATTTGATATTTTATAGAAATATGCAAGTAATTTTTCTTCAAGACGTTAAAAATGTTGGTAAAAAGGGACAATTAAAGAATGTGCCAGATGGATATGCTCGTAACTTTTTATTGGCTCGTAACTTAGCAACTCAAGCTACACCAGCTGCTATCACTAAAGTTAAGCAGGAAGAGGAAAAGAAAAAAGTCCAAATGGCCTTAGGAAAACAAGAAATTCAAAAACTTGCTGATGCAATGAGTGGAAAAAGGGTTGTCATTAAAGCTCGTGCTAAGGATGGGAAGCTTTTTGGTTCAATTACACCTAAAGAAATCGTATTAGAAATTCGAAAGCAAATCGGAGTAGAAGTGTCTGAAAAAGCTATTACTGATGG
>LBTS01000015.1 GCA_000992165.1 Candidatus Moranbacteria bacterium GW2011_GWC2_37_8
TGCCAATTGTGGACTTTTCAAAATTAAGATATGATATGTATAGGCATTTAGGGATTTTTTTGATAGTTTATGATATAATTAATTTGCCTATGCCTTCTAAGAATTCAGTCAACAATAAAGAAGTGCTAAAAGACTTGGAAAAGAAAATTTCCCCAGTTTTAGTTGTTAATAATTCCTCATTGAAACCATATGTGGAACTTTTTGATTATGCTCCGGAGAATATCTATCAGCAACCGCTCGGCTCCCTTGTCGGATTCTTCGAAGTTAAAGAATACAGCGATGATTCAGCCTACGTTGTTAATTTTTTGACATCAGTTCTAAAAAAGGAATACTACATAAATCCAAAAAGACCTGTAACTGAAAGTTTAGATAGCGCCCTGCATAAAGTGAATATGGCGCTAAGTGAGCTAGCAAAACACGGCAATATCGAATGGCTAGGAAAACTTAATGCGGCTATATGCGTTTTAGAAAAAAACAATACTCACTTTTCAGTAGCTGGTAATGCTAAGATTTTCTTATACCGCAAACTTGGACTGACAGAAATCAGCGAAGATTTAGCATCAGATTCATCTGAACCTCATCCTCTTAAAACTTTTGTAAATGTTTCCAGCGGAAGACTTGAAAAAGATGACCGGCTGCTCATAACATCTGCAGATATTTTTCATATTTTCTCAACTATTGAATTAAAAAAGAACTTTCAACGCTTTGAGGGTGAAAAATTCGTGCAGTTTCTCAAAACTGCCCTTTCCAATCAAATGGAAATGATAGCTTCCGTGGTTATTGAAATGTGCGAGATTGAACCAATAATCACACCTAAGAATGTGGCAGATAAAAAGCCGCTTCGCACAGCGAATGTCTTCAGTGAAACAACTTTTGCTGAAATTCCAGCAAAAGACTTGCCAGCACCAGAATCAATGACCATAATAAACACTCCCGAAAGTGATATAGAATATACGGACCAAAAAACTGGACATATATATGTTCAAGGGGAAGCCACTGAGCCAAGCGAGAATCCAAAAGCCTCCCTCTATTGGGATTCAGCCAAGGAAAAATTGGGCGAAGGTTGGTATCTGACAAAAAATGAAACGCGAAGACGTTTTTCACTATACAAAAAACAAATAGCCAAAAAAATAGAGCAACGACGTTTGGAGAAACAACGCCAAGCTGAATTGAAGGAGGAAGAAGAGACTCGAATTCGGGAAGAAATAGCTCTTCACGAAATTGAACTTGAAAAGCAGCTCGCTGAGCAACAAGAAACTGAAAGAATCCTGTCAGAGAAGCGGGAATTGGAAATACGCGAAGCTGAAATTATTGAGCAGCAAAAATTAGCTGAGCATCAGCAGGAACAAGAAAATCAAAGGAAGTTAGCTGAAAAACAAGAACTTGCGAAACAAAGACTGCTGGCGCGTCAGTCCAAAATAACAAAAACTACAGAAGCAGTAGCTGAACCAGCCCAGGAGGATACCCAAAGAGAATTAAGTTTCCAGGAAAAACTGCAAAGAGCAGTCAAAGAACAGCAGCGACAAGCAGTTATAGATTTACGAACACCTCAAAAGACAAATGCGAGCCAGTCTCAGGCTATTGAGGATAATGAAACAACTTTATCTGTACCGATTCATCTTCAAACCGAAATTGAAGAATTAAAAAAACAAGAAAGAAATGAGGCTGTAAAAACCACTGCAAACAAAATAGTAACCGAGGTCAAACATTTTTTTGAGTCTGCCTTCGAATTCGCAAAAAAACAAACCGCCGCCTTCATTGAAAAAAGAAAAGTGAATTCAATGGACGAAAACCGCGCGCACATCATTCCTCGCTTTTCAAAAATAAAAACGACATATTCCCGATTTTCATTGAAACAAAAACTATACGCTGTTGGAATTCTAGCGTTCATCTTTATTGTACCTATTTTTATTGCGCGCTATTTAGACAAGCCAAAGCAAGCAACAATCAATGAGCTACAAGCCATTCCCACAGCACAAACTACCCCACTATCTGAAGAAAAAAATATGAAAGCCAGTACTGAAAAACAAACACTACTCCCTCGCACAGACTTAACTGTCGGCACAATCATTAGCAATGTAGGAGTAGCTACTTTTACTAAAAATAGCGTTTTAATTTCCGATGGCAATGCTCAATTCAAAGAACATCCCCTTCCAGAGAATCAAGGCTCAATTGTAAATGCCGCATTTATGAATGACCTCTCACTGATATTAATCATGACTGACCAAAATAAAGTGATTTCATTTAGTCCAATCTCTTTGAAATTCGCAGACAACAACATCAATCTTTCAGGGAAAGCACAGGGTAGTTTCATTGGAACATATCTTACCTATCTATACGTTCTTGATTCTGATGCTAATCAAATTTATCGTTACCCTCGCGCCGATGGAGGATTTGGAGAAAAAACCAATTGGCTGAAAGCCGAAGCTTCACTTTCAGAAACTTCAAGCATGACCATTGACGACAGTATCTACCTGGTACAAAATAATAAGGTCATGAAATTTTTCAAAGGTCAACCGCAAGCTCTTAAACTTGAAGATTCGCAAACTGCGATTAATTTTGATCAAATTTATACCACAATCGATTCTGATTCTCTTTATGTATTAGATATTGAAAATGCTCGCCTCATTCAATTCGCCAAAGATGGCGGTTCAATCATTTCGCAACATTACAACGAAGATTTAAAAAATGGTTCATCACTGACAGTAGATGAAAAAAATAAAGCAGCCTATATTACAACTTCAGAAGGATTGATATCAATTTCACTTTAAAACTACTTCGTCTGCAAAAAAGCCACCTAGCAGTGGCTTTTAAATTACACGCAATACATGGTTCTAAAATCACACAGGCATGCGGCTTTGAAAACGTTTTTGCTATCCTGTTTTCCCTGCCTACCGGCAGGCAGGATTTTCGGCCAATTGATACGAGAGTATCTCTGAGCTTTTGGATAGTGAGTATTTATCCAAAAGCGTGCTCGAAAAAGGAAGCGGGATAGCAAAAAAACAATATGCACGTCACTAACCTCAATTAACTGAAGCCATGTATTGTGTATGATTCCTTTTTGCTTTGTTATTAATTGACATTTCTTTCCAAATTGATATATTTAAGTCGCCACAGAGAGGCAACTTAAGCAATACTGGACCTTAGCGGATTAGATACCCGCGTCAGCGCCCATTAAGTTTTGGAGTAGGAATTTATCCGTGGATACCAAGACTAGGGACAGCCAAGCTTGCTGCAGATTCTGAAATGCAAAGCGTTTTATATCTCACTGGACTGGGTCTAGGGGATAGGAATTCTGTTTTTTGAAGAATCTTGACCCTGCACAATTGCGCTACGGAAACGAGCCACATTGCAAGGTGCGCCAACTAAACGAAATTGACTGATGGATTTTCCACGTACGTGGAGCCAGATGAGGTCAATTTCAGGCTGATTTTTCTTAAAGGGCTACCTCTCTGTGGCCTTTTTATTTTGCATACAAAAAATCCACACGCCCAGGACATGTGGATTCTCTACTATCTTTAATTATACAACTAAATTAATAAAAAGTCAATACTAACGTCAAAAACAGCTCATTAGAGCTGTTTTTGAGTACAAGAATTTTCAACCTAATTCCTAATTCCTAAAAGGCTGTTTCCTTCGTTGCATTTCTCGCAAATCTAGCCCTCTCCATGATTTCCCTATTCACGATATTGGCATCGCGACCATACTTCAAACGGGAAAGTTCTTTAAGATAATTAGCAGCTTCCTGATTTCCCCTGGTTGGAGGATTAAAGTTAACATTAAACGGCTTTGATAATTCCCCATTGACCAGCACACGAGCAAAACCTCTGTAATTATCTACATTCACCAAGTCGCTAGCAGTGAAAACCGGAGCGAATTGTTTTTCTAAAAATTCGCTGTCCTCAGGTCCAACACGAAGCGCTACCATTGAGCCCACATTACCAAACACGGCTTTAGAGATGTCCTCTTTAAGCTGCCCGATAAATTGATGGGCAATTGTTAGGCATAGCCTATATTTCCTAGCTTCAGAAAGAATTTGCGAAATAGAATTCGTAGTAACATTTTGGAATTCATCCAGATACAGATAGAAATCACGCCTTTCATCTTCAGGCATATCGCTGCGCGAGAGTGCATTCATCAATATCTTTCCCACAATCACCATACCCAGAAGGTGCGCGTTAATTTCTCCGATTTTTCCTTTTGAAAGTTTCACTAATAAAATTTTTCCTCCGTCCATCACTTCACGAAAATTGATAGTGCTTTTTTGCTGGGCAATGATCGGACGCATCATATCATTAGAAACGAAGGTTGTAAGCTTCGAAGTGATATATGGAACCATATTTGCAAGTGCTGCTTCCCCACCAGCTTTTTCCGCCTCCTTAATCCAAAAGTCGAGAACGACTGGATTCTTGCACTTAGTAAGTTTCATCTTGCGGAAATCCTCATCAGCCAAAACCTTGGAAATTTCCATCAAAGTAGAACCTGACTCCGGATCTTCCATGATCAATAACATTGCGTTTCTCACATATTGTTCAAACATAGGTCCACCCGTCGCTTTCAAATCATAGAGTTGATCAAAGATTCCAATCATTTCATTGATGACGAAAGTTTTTTGCTCAGGGTGAGCCGGATCATATTCGAGCATATTAAGACCAAACGGTCTTTCCATATCAGAAGGATCAAAAACTATCACATCTTCCGCGCGAGATTTTGGAACCGCGGTTAATATATCCTCGATAGCATCTCCATGTGGATCAATAAAACAAAATCCCTTTCCCTCTCTAGCATCCTGCTTGGCCATCTCCTGCAAAAAGTTAGATTTACCTGTTCCAGTTTGACCGATAGCATACAGATGTCTTCTGCGATCAGCATCAGATAGTTTGATTTCAGTTTTTACGCCGCGGTAATCATTATAACCCAAAACAATTCCTTCTTTGGGAATATTCAAGGGAGGAGGCGCGGCTCCAGCTTTCAACCATTTTATTTTCGGAGTTTCAGTTGTTGAAATAGGAAAATGGAAAACGCTGGCAATTTCTTCTGTTGATAAAATAACAGCATGGTCTTCATCGAAATTTCTGAAAATGTAATCAAAAGAAATTTTCTTTTCCTTTACTCGTTTTTGAACTATGAAATGGTTCACGTCATGATTTTCAAACTGAGCAAAAGCATTTTCCATGTGCCCCAGAATTTCATCAGCCTTTTGCTGACTTGTCGCCGAAGCAACTAATCGAATATTAACTTTAAAACCAGCCTTTCCGGATTTAGCTTCAATCTTTTTGATCAACTCCTGCTCCTCGGGAGTCAGTTGCACTGATTCTCGTTGCAGAACCTCACTATTAGGTTTATTTTGCAATACTTGCTGATAAATTCCTTTGCCGATGTCCTTAGCAAGTGATGTGGAATGAGCATCCTTAAGTTGTTTGCCTTGCTGCATTCGATGGGCAACGCCTTGTCCTTGCTTCCTCCATTCCTTACCCGCAGGCCTAAGAATAAGCTGAATAGCAGCGCCTTCTCCTTCGGTTTGCAATTTGCTCAAGGCATTGGAAATTTCAGCCAATGGATCAGTTTCCATGTGTTCATAAGTCAAAATTGGCAAAGCGTGAGAATGCTTAAGTTTGAGCAATGCTGCAGCAGTAAAACTTCCTGGAGAAAAAATAGTGTAGTCAGAAATTTTTTCCACTGAAGCATGTGGAAAATATGCATGCACTTGCTTCTCAATACTATCTCGAAATTTTTTGGGTACAGCTAAATAAAATTGGATTTCTTCGTTGCCAGCCGGGTTAGCAATTTCCATGGCAATATACGGTTCACTATATAAAAAATGTCCGATAATTGATTTTTTTTCTTTTATATTAGAAAGTGTTGTCAGAAGTTGTTCCATAGATCCGATCTCTTCTTTCCAAGCGTCGGCATTGTCATTTTGTCCATTCTTTTCTTTGAATATCTTCGTGACACGCACGACTTCCAAATCCATGTTCATTGAGCGGTTGATTTGTGCGCGATAATTCAAGAAACTACGCAGCACCAAAAAGGCACCAGTCACAAAAACTATTGCCGAAAAACTCCAAGCAAGCGGAATGAGAAATATATTTAGGTCGATAGTATCCATTATTATTTGTTTTTATTATCAAGCGAAGTGAGCGAAATGGAAATTAATTTCCATTTCCGAACGAGCGTAGATATCAAAAGGTTTAATACCTCGAGGCTTGTCCACCTCGGCGAGCCTCGAACGAGACGGGCCTCGTGAGCCCAAAGGGTCCAGGGCCTGCCTACCGGTAGGCAGGCTTGCCCTGAGGTATTAATACCCTTTTATTTTCTATTGTGAACTTTTTTATTTGTCTTTTGAATTTCTAATTACTAATTCCTAATTCCTAATTAATTTCAAATTTTTCAATTCCAAATTTTGACATTTAGTCATTAGGATTTCATTAGTAATTAGATATTAGAAATTTGATATTTAGTCCTATATTTCTTTTATCATTCCATTCTTGACTAAAGCGTCATGCAAAGCTTCGCCAAGCATGCGGTCATGAAAAGTATCGAGGACAAAATTATCCTGCATATGTTGAGCCACTTTCACTGCATGCACAACGCCTTTATTTTGTGCTAAATCAACCAGATGTTGAACTTGAGTTTCAGCGTCAATTTGCACAGCTCCAGTCTGTGCATCATTAGCAACAGAACTTTGATCAAAATCAGTTGTCTGACCTTGAACTTTAGACAAAATTTTTCCATAACTGTCATCTTTTTCAGCTGCACTTATTTCCTGAGGAATTTCTCGTTCAATATTTGCAAGTGGGGTATTTTCCGCAGGAGATTCTCCAACACCTCTCAATTTTCCTTCTAAGTTCATGTCAGCATCTTCAATTGGCTCTAGGTTTGATTTAATCATTTTTCGTGAAACGTGAAGCGCGTAGCGTGGAACGTTTCAAATTCCTACGCTGCGCATTTTACGTTATGCGTTATGCGTTATGCATTTTATTTATTCGCTGTCATCATCTCTTCTTTAAATTCTACCACAATTCCTTGAACCATTTCATCGTAATTATGAATTTTTTCCTTGAAAAATGCTTCCATTTGTTCAGGAATAATATCACCCTCTGTCATTCTTTCATATTCCTCTCGCCCTTTTTCACCAAGCTTTTCCATCGTTTCCAAGAAAATTCTCTTAAGTAGAACTTCCGTCATCTTAATGATAAGTTCGTTTTGCTTATCCTGAGAAAGAGTGTCTATGCCTAAATCCTTAATAAGTTGAGCAAGGGCTTGAGATTGTAAATTAGATTGCAATTCATCTGTCATACCTGGTAGCATAAATTCAAAATGGCCTTTGGCCGATCAGAATTTCTACGTTAATTCTTAATATTTTTTTATTTTATTCATATACTATTTACGCAGCCAATTTATATTCGCCAGATCTTCGCGCAAGAGTCATTATCCTATATGACCAGACTTTGAAATTTTCTGCTGGTTTCGGTTTGGTCACGTCCGAATTCGCATAACCAATGATAAGATTCTTAGCTTTAGTAGAGAGTCCTTTTAAGCTATTATCAGGATCATTCAAAGCCTCGCGCACATTCATTCCTCCGAATTTCAAAATATTTGATTTTTTATTATCAAAGAAATCTCTTCCAATTTTGCTGAATGTCGCATTGTCTGGCATATCCAAAAGAGCTCGCATATGCTCCTGCGAATGTTTCATAACTTCTCCCAATCTTCCAACCTCGTATGAAGGACCCCAATTGTATATATCACTATTAGCTGCCTTGGAGAGCGTATTAGCATATCCAAGATTTTCTCTAAAGTTTGGACTATTCGGATCAAGTTTCAGCAATTCACCACTCGCAACTGAACTAGCGATAGAATGTTTCTCGCTTTGAGCTGCAAGTTCAACTTTCTCGGCATCGATAACTTCCTTATTCCATTGCTTATAAGTTTCATTATCAGTAGCTGCAACAGGTATCTTCAACCCTGCAGACTTGGTAGTAATCTTATCAACACTAGCGACATGTTTGGCAGCATGATGATGCGATGAATCATCAACAAATTTTATATCTTTGAATTCCATTTTTGGATGACCTTCATCATTCCATTTTATTTCATAAGTTGTTCCTGGATGAATTCTGCTTAATTTAGCATAAGCTTGATCATATGTCATTCCATGTGTATTAGCATATTCTTTTGCTGCATCATGAAAAGTAACCTCGGCAATATCACCAGCTTCAGCTTTATCAATACCATCATGACTTGTGATATGCTCCTTGAGACTCTTAATGAAACTATCATGTCGCATGCGTCCATGAGATCCACTTTCCGGCTGCTTGATTTCAACTGTTTCAACCTTAATCGAAGCATCTACTACGGGGGATCCAGCCTTTATTGATTCAACAGTAGATTTTTTCAACCCCTCCGTTGATTTTGCGCCAACTTCATTCGCATGACCCGACTGTTCCGTAGTATTTACACCTCCATCTATTGGTGTATTTAGTTCTTTGGCGGTATTTGAAGTTTCGGGTATACCATTGCCAGTTTCCGTACTATGAAAATTTCCATCCTTTAGACGTTCCAGCTGTTCCAGGGAAGTTACGTTATTTGAATTTCCTACTTTAAATCCTATACTTCTCTTATTAATATTATTAAAATCAATTGGCTTTTCTTCGACAACAGCTGTCGGAGTGGACTTTGTTGCCGTTTCTTTAGGTAATTCTTGAGATGTATGTCCAAAAAAGTAATCCTTAACGCTATGATATGCGCCAGAAGTCAATTTTCCTACCCATGTGTCACCTAATTGTTCACCAGTAAAGCGAAGAACATCACTCGCCAAACCCGACCCAAGAAAAACTCCCACCACTGCTCCTTTTGCAAAATGTTTAAAATCCTTATTTCTGATTTCATTTATATATTTACCCTCATCCCTAATTGCAATATCCCAGGTATTGCTTCTTAGGAGCTCGAATTTCTCCTCTTCGCTCATTTTTTCAATAGCTTTTTGAAATTGCATTTTTCTTTTTTCAATCTCATCTTTTCTATTGTTCTTATCTTTTGTTGCTGAACTTTCAGCAACAGCAAAGCCCGTCAATGAAGCCATTATCATTCTCCTGGCAAGCATAGTGCCAGTAATAGCACCAGCTGAAGCCACACCTACAGTTGCTGCTGCTGCGCCAACATATGCCAATCCAGCAAAAGCTGCTGCGACTCCAAGTTTTTTAGTCAAACTCCAAGACCTGTAATCCTTGGAGAATTCAACCACACCTTTTCTGAATATCTTCCCATCAAGATGCTCAGATCTGACATCATCATGCATTTCAAGAACCTTCAGCTGTTGTTCAGCTAAAAATGATCCGTAGATATCAGCAATTTCAGCGTCGCTTGCATTTCGAAGTTTTGCTTCCGCAATTTGCGCGTCGCGAAGTTTCAGCAAGCTGTTATCATAGTATGCCCTATAGGCAGCCACATCCGCATCACTTTCAAGTGATTTCCTCTGTTCCCTGGTATAGATACTGGAATCAGTATTAAAATTAGCATCAAAATATTTCGCTCTATTTTCTTGGAGATCACTCTTGAAGGTACTTTCCGACCAAAAATATTCCCTGACTCTTTTCAGCGCGGTGTTTTTTTGATAATCAACCTCCAAATATTCTTTTCTGGCTTCCTCAACTTCCTTTTGCAAAGTTATTATTTCTTCTTGAGCTTTCAAAAGTTCTGCACTAATTGGCTTGTTGATACTTATTTCAGGATCAACTTCTGCATTTTCATCATTTAAGCGTTCTCGCTCTTTTTTACTTATCAAATAATCAACATGCCTATCCAATATTCTATTAATTTCATTTATTTCCTGATAAACTTCCGCCAAATCTTCCTTATTAAGCCCATTGAAATCAAATTCGTCGCTGCTTAGATAAAAATCGTAAATATTAAATCCAGGTGCATCAATATTTTTTTCTATTGCCTCCTCAGCAGCCGCTTGCCTCAAATCAATATCATGGAAAATACGTTCTTTTATTTTCCGTGATTCAATTTCCATCCCACCATCTTTTTCTTCGGGTTCAACCGTCGCTAAAGATACTACTGGTTTTTCTTCTTCAATATCAACAGGAACGATTTTATTGAATCGTCCTTTAGCATTTTGCAATGCTTCTTTTCTGTTTTCATCAGCTATTTTAAGAATATCTCCTGACTCCATGTCTTTAACTTGATTTTATTTTTGCAAATTATCTAAACTATCTAATTTCAATTTCAATTATGCTTTTCGATTTTAACAGGTTCAGATATAGGAATCTCCTTTAGGATATCAGCAATGAAAGCTTCTTTTCGAATGTCAGCTACAATTTTTTCCTGTTCAATTAATTCATCCAAAAAAGCAACGACTTCACCTTCAATAAAACTTTCCTGATATTCACTTCTTCTCTTTCCCCAGTTAGCATTTCCTTTTAATTTTTCCGCCAAACCATTTCTAAATTCGCTAGCCATTTCCAAAGCTGTTTTGAAATTTTCTTTTTCATTTTTAAGCTCCTGCTCCAATTCAACATCCTGAATAACTTCTTCGGGCGCATTCGACTGCGGTGATGACGGCAAAATAATATGGGCTCTTTCTTTTAATACTAATTCTTTTGCATCATCCAATAAATTCTTAATTTCTTGTCTATTTTTTTCAAGCAATAAATACAACTTCTTTTTATCTTCATTTGGATCTTCAATGCGCTTGGAAAGTTCTTGAAATTCCTTAACAATCGGATTGAAAAGACTTTCGCGAAGCGTGATTGCATCCATCTTATCCTCATCAGTGACAGCATGAGCCTCAATTTCCAAAATCACATCAGTAAGCAATTCGCCTTTTTCTCGGCATTCAGCCAAAATAGTGTCGAAATCAATAGCACTTTCTTTGCTTGGCTCGGCTGATTTTATTACCTCCTCTTGAGCAACTGATACTGGCGTGGCAGTATCCTTTTTTTCTGGCATTTCCGTATCATCAATAATTATCTTTTCTTCTCCCGCTTGGCTATTGCTGATATTTAGCGGTATTGAAACTTCATCTATAATAAGTTTTTCCATTACCGAATTGTGAACCAAAACAGAAATCTCATCTTGTAAATCCTGTTGCAAGCGTGAATCTAATTTATCATGACGACGATTCAGAAAATCATTTTCTGCTGAACTTATTTTTCTCAAATCTTCCAATATACTATCCGTCAATACAAACTTCGTATTAGGATCAATCTCCTTAATATTGTTTTGATATATTGACCCTTTTTCAATTGCTCTTTTCAATGCGTCAATCTCTGCGTCTACCTGCCTAAATACAAAAGCCTGAAACATCAACTTGTTCAAATCTTCAACCGATAATTCACCAATCTTCGCTTCAATTTTTCTTACATAAGCATCGTCCAATACTACATCCTCACCTTTTCTCAACGTTTCCATGATATCAACCAAAATAAAATCATCTTCGATAATGTTCTTTCCAACCACGGAAGCGATATAAAAAAGCTCTGAATTCAGCAGGGTTTTATTTTTTATATTAGGCACTGCCAATTCTTCAACGCGCTTTTTCAATTCAACCGCCAATGCATCATTTAAAATTTTCTTTGCTTTTTTCTTTAATTCAACTTCTTGTTCTAGTTTTGACTCCGTAGAATTTTCAACATCACTTCTTTTTACTTTACTTTTTTTTCCATTATTTTCAATTCTAAAAACATCTTTTTCGTCATCATCATGTTCTTCTTTTTTATCTATCTTATCAAAAAACCTCCTGCGATTATTCATCGCAGTTGCCCTTAATCCTAATTTTCCTTCTTCAAACTCAGGCATTTAAATTATTTGAAAAATAATTTTATCTATTAACAAAATTATACCACAAAAAATAAAACAAAACCATAACTCATATGGATAATATAAAATAGTTTTTGAAAATAGTTTTTTCAATGTTATTTTAAAATTTAAAATTTTTATATTTATTTTTGAGAACGAAAAAAGCGCAGCAGGAATTTATCCTACTACGCTTTTAGTCTCACCTCCTTTTTGGTTTTAAGTTTTTATCGTCTAACCTTGTCAGGCCAGTCGATTTTATCACTTATGAGCCAGACCCTTTCACCCCCATAGAAATCACCATTCTTGTTAGGGAGGATCACTTCTGTTAAACCTTCGTGCTTCGGTGAGTCAGGATCCCCATCCAGATCCACCGCCTTTACCAGTGTTCCCTTCAGGACAAACGCGGTTTTCATAACCGGATCCTCAACATCTTTTCCACGCGAATCGTAGATGCCGGAATCCGCGTTTAGCACACCCTTGCTTCCTGTTTCACCTTCAGACCGAAGTGAGGCTTTGTTCAGGGTATTGACCACCGCCTTCTTCTTATTACCCAAATATCTATCCACGGCCTTATTAAAGTCAGGGTTCGATATTCCGATAGACAAAAAGATGAATGCGAATGGCAAAATTATGCAAGCCGCCCACAGCACGCCCCTGTTCAATGTAGTAACCTGAGCAGGAGTCAACAATGGACCAGCTGCTCCCGGAGCTGGCGCGAATGCACCCACAAGTGCAGCAGCAATAATACCAACCATGATGCCGCTCATGGTTGCGTTAGCCTGCGCTCCAAAAACTCCAAAAGCAACTATCAGAAAAACCGCTGTGAGATACTTTGCCATTGTGTTCATACCGCCTCCTATAGCTTTAGTAAAGGTTAACTTCGATATGTAAATTCCAAATTTATTTTGTAAAAGAGCCTGTAATAGGCCTTTTTTGACCTCGCTACAGTTCATACTGTAACAATCAATATTAGCACAATATTGAGCAAAAGTCAATAGCTAGGCAATACCCATTATTTCATGGCTTGAAATAGCCAAAAAATGAACATATTCCAAAAAACATAATTTATTGCTATAATGGAAGCAATATATTGCCCTTTTCTTTTAACTTGGGGGGTGATTAAAAAATAAAAATGAAAATAAAACAAAAAAATATAATCTTCGGATTACTGCTCGCAATTCTCATCGCAGCTTTTGCACTCAGAGTCACTAATATCAAAAATATTCCTGCCGGAATTTATCCAGATGAAGCACAAAATGGTGTAGATGCGCAACTTGCAAACTCAACAGGAGAATATAAACTTTTTTACGAAAGTAATAATGGCCGCGAAGGTCTCTTCATCAACCTGCAAGCACTTTCCATAAAAACTTTTGGTCCGACAGAATTTGCACTCAAGCTATGGTCAATCATTTTCGGCACACTGACAGTGCTTGGTGTTTTCTTATTGACAAGTGAACTTTTCCAAAATAAAGTAGCCGGCCTAGTCGGAGCATATCTTATTGCCTTTTCTTATTGGGCGATAAATTTCTCACGCATCGGTTTTAGAGCGATCATGGTTCCCTTCCTGCTTTCCTTTTCTTTCTACTTCCTCTTCAAGGGTCTTCGCACACGTAAACTTCATGACTTTATTATTGCAGGTTTGATTTATGGTCTTGGCGTTCATACATATATCGCCTTTCGAGTTTCTCCCCTGGTTTTAGTGGCACTATTTGCTTCGCTCATCATTACTCGCAAAAATTTCCTTGCCAATTATTGGAAACATGTGGCTGTTTTTTCTGCTGCAATGTTTATCGCAGCTGCACCGATGCTATTGGATTTCTTTGTCTGGAATCCCCAACATTATGCATCGCGTACAAGTGAAGTTTCCATTTTAAGCCCCGAAGTAAATCAAGGACATCTTGCCAGTTCTCTAGCTAAGACATTCGGACTTAGCGTTCAAAAATATTTCATCATGGGAGATTTGAATATGAGGCACAACTATGCTCCATACGCTCTGCTGAATCCGATTACTGGCGTTGCTTTTTTGATCGGTCTTATCTATGTCGCAAGCAAAGCGCTGCATCTTTTTTGGCTGCGCATCCGCAAGGGAGTTCGCGATGAAAAACTAGACGTCTATATTTTCCTGCTAGCTTGGTTTATTGCACTGCTTATTCCTGAATTTTTAGCAAATGAAGGAAATCCTCACGCGCTAAGATCTATTGGCACACTTCCTGCAGTCATCATAATTTCAGTCATTCCATTCATGTGGATTTTGAAAAAATATAATTCTTTCGGACATGGCTTCAGAATTTTCATCTTTTCAACAATGATTGCGGCTTTCGCTTTCATTGCACTTGCAGACCCAATAAAATATTTCTTCTATTTCGCCAACAGCCCAAAGCAACATGAGGTTTTCGATGCAAACTTGAGAGTTGTTTCCGATTACATAAGAGGCATCCCGCAAGGTCAAGAGAAATATATCATCACCGGCAGCATGCAGAGGCTGCCAATCAAATACTTAAATCCAACCATTTCAAACACATTTTATCTTTATCCCGGAGAAGTTGAATCTATTTCTCCAAGCAATCCTGACTCGGCAGTTTTCATTTTCACAGGTGCGGATTGGGACGCTATCAATTATCTTCGCACTAAGTATTCAACCCTGACTTTTCAAGAACATCGCAATTCATTTGGTGATACATTTTATACATTAAAAAAATAACTAATAAAAAGATAATTGTTAAATCGTCATATTGCTATATTATTATTAAATCCTTTAACAATATAACAATCTAGCCATTTAGCAATATAAATTCATGGAAGATTTCCTAAAAAAGCACTACAAAAAAATTATTGTAGTGATAATGACATTTTTTGTCACAGTCAGCTTGCTTAATGCGAAAAATGACAGCGCGACTTTCGATGAGGTAGCCCATATTCCAGCCGGGTATAGCTACATCCTAAAGCATGACACCAGACTGAATCCGGAACATCCGCCACTTCTCAAAGATTTAGTTGGAATCCCGCTTTCTTTTCTCGATCTTAACTTCGACACCAATAAACAATTTTGGACTGGCGAAGGACTACCTAGGATTTGGGATGATGGACAATGGGAAGCTGGGAAGCATCTTCTCTATGGAGCAGGAAATGATCCTGGTCAAATTCTTTTTTGGGCTCGTCTGCCAATCATATTAATTTCAGTGGCGCTTGGGCTTTTCCTTTTTATGTGGGGAAAAGAAATCGCAGGAACACTTGGAGGATTATTCGTGTTAACCTTATACGCCTTTGATCCAAATATCCTAGGGCACAATCATTATGTCACAACCGACATTGGAATTGCGGCTTTTTTAACATTCGCTTTTTATTTCTTTCTCAAATTCATCAAGAATCCGTCCTGGAAAAATGTTTTATTGAGTGGTCTTTTTCTAGGATTAGTGAATCTTACTAAATTTTCTTCATTGATGGCCTATCCTATTCTTGTGCTTGTTTTAATTGGGTATCCGCTTATTAAAAAAACATCTCACAGCAATGAAGAAAATTCGCAATTCATTCTTAGAGCTAAAGTGTTTTTCAGTTATCTTGCGAAAGGAATTATAATACTTTCAATTTCAATGGTGGTTGTTTGGATAGGATATTTCTTGAATACTTACAGGATGCCTCAAGAAGTCATCAATCGTCAGATAAATTTTTCTTTTCCAATTAGTGATCCTAATAAGCTGAGTCTCTACACAAATGAAGCGTTAACATTTTTGAATTCTTCAGATTATCTTCGCCCTATGGGAGAATATTTTCTGGGTGTCACTATGGTTTTCAAGCGTGTAGCTGGTGGAAATGGAACATATTTTCTTGAGAACGTTTCGAGTAAAGCTTCACCCATATATTTTCCATTGATATTCTTAATCAAGGAAACAATTCCACTTCTTGCACTTATTGCTTTTTCTTTCATCTTCACCACTTCGCAAATATTCAAAACAACAATAAAATCAATAAGAATGAAGGGGTTGCGAAAGAAATTTCTGAGATTCTTGCAAACAGGAGTGACCGAATACACAATATTCAGTTTCATCGTTCTTTATTCATTCCTAAGCATTACTGGAAATTTAAATATTGGCTTTAGACATCTTTTTCCGATTCTTCCATTTCTATATATCCTGCTTACTAAAAAAGTATTCGATTTCTTCAAGAAAAAAAATCCAGCTGCCAGACATCAACTACACGTGCTTTTATCTGTAATAATAGTTTGGATCATAGCGATTGCCGTATTTAGTTATCCTGGCTACGTTTCATATTTTAATGAAACTGTTGGTGGCAGCAAAAATGGATTCAAATATGTTACTGATTCAAACACTGATTGGGGACAAGACTTGAATAGGCTTAAGATTTTCATAAGCCAAAATCCTCAAATTGATAAGATTCGCGTTGATTATTTCGGAGGTGGAAATCCAGAATATTATCTTGGAGATAAATATATTTCTTGGTGGGATAGTAAGCGCCCAGTTGAAGCTGGATGGTATGCCATCTCAACCAATGCTCTGCAAACAAGCATCTATGACAAAAATAAAACGCCTGAAAACAACTACACCTGGACTAAGCAATTCCAGCCGGTAGCCATGATTGGAAATTCTATTTTGATCTTCAATGTCACAGCCCCTCCGATTCAGCCCTAAGTGACTTCAATTCAATCAATTAAAAACACCCTGATTTATGTCATGGTGTTTTTAATTTGAATGTGAGATAAAATTAAATTAAAAATTTTATGATTCAGGGACTAAGTCCCCAATTGGGGACTTAGTCCCTTCCGCAACATTTGATCAGTGTTTTGTGCAACTTTTTTTTGCTAGCCTATTTTGTTTTTCGGCCAATTGATACGAGAGTATCTCTGAGCTTTTGGATAGTGAGTATTTTATCCAAAAGCGTGCTCGAAAAAGGATTTAACACAGCCATGTATTGCGCGTGACCCGTTATCATTATCTTACTCGCTTGGTTTTTCCTCATCAACCTTAACACCTTCAACGCTTTTAAATTTATAAAAAGCCTTGTATTCACTACGAAGATCAATGTATTCCAGGTTGGATAATTGCTCCTTGGATATCTCCTTTTTCAGTAAGACACCAAGCGTATTGATTGCACTTTCGAGTGAAAACTGCGTGGAAAAATATATACCAAAACCACTATCGGATTTAGTTTTTATTTCCTCAGCCATGCGCGATGGTGTTGAATATCCTTCTTCAATCCTGATCCCCAATATTCCAATCGCGCGCCCAATCCCAAGTAAATATTGTTCATATGAAGTATCCATGACTTTAACACCTATTTCTACGTCAGCATTACTGTCGTCATTTATGCGAAGCAAATTATTCTGCGTGAGTTCCGGAGAATCAAAATCCGCCACACCATAAGCCACACCATCCTCATCCAAGAGATAACAGTTTTCGTTATTTTTACACCAAACAAGAAGCGCAACGTGCTCATCAATTTCTATATTTATACTTTCCGGGAATTTTTTTTGCACATTCACACTGCGTATTTTCTTGTAATTATCCTTTAGATAATTCTGCAGTCTATTTCTTGAGATAAATAAGAAATTATTTTTAGGTAAAATTTTAAAATATTTACCTTGAAGATGTTGCTGGATATCATGCCTAATCTCCTGACTATCCAAATCTTTAGTTCCAACGACTTCGATATTGTTGATTTGCATTTGCATGGAAAAAAAGAGCATGTAAATCAAGGAGAAAATGAATGCTATTAGCAGCAGATAGAAAATTATTCTAGCAATCAATCCGCGTGATTCTATTTTCACTGAAGATTCGCAATTATCTCCAGTACAATTTTTAATATATGTTTTTCTTTTTGGCGCCATATTTAAAGGCTGACAATTAATTTATTCATCAAACACAAATTACATATCCATAAATAAAGTTTCGAGCAGCAGTCTGCTGTTTGAATTTGTTCGCTTAAGCACAGTCATGATATTTTGTATTTTCTCTATTTTAACATATAAAGTAGCACGTTCATGCTCGCTGCTCAATAATGCTTTTTTCCTTATTTCCCAAATCCAAATATTTAATTTTTCCAAAGTTTTCACAATATCCTTAGAATATTCTTCAGCCAAAGCGAATTTTTCATTCATTGAACCTGAGCTAATTTTTTCAAACTGAATATGCGCCTGCTTGCGAAAATTTTTCTCATCTTCATTTTTCACCAATAAATTTGCTAAGCCAGGCCTTCCAATTGCTAAGGTAGCAATATCACCAGGATATAACCCGCCCGCTATTTCCTCATCACTGGTCAGAGAAAAATTAACAACCTGTGAGCGAGAAAGTATTGTAGCTAAGATCCTATCAAGCTCGTGAGTCACCAGAATTATTATAGTAGTTGGGTTTGGCTCTTCCAGAATTTTAAGCAAAGCATTTTGAGCTGACACATTCAAGCGATGAGCATCGTCCACAATTAAAACCTTATATTTCCCGCGATAAGGGAACAAACTAAGACTGAGTTTAGCTTCCCTGATTGCTTCAATAGAAATGTCTCGTTGCTTGGCTATTTTATTTTTTTCTACGATTTCAGGCTTTACAACTATCAAATCAAGCAGTGCATCTTTATCTAGATCTTCAGTATCCAAAGCAAGCTTTCTATTACCGATAGCACCAAGTGCAAACATTTTAGCCAAAGTGAATTTTCCAACCCGCTCGGGTCCAGAGAAGATATAGGCATGATTAAGAGCGCCTTTTGCAAGGGAATTATTAAGAGTTGTAACTATTTTTTTATTTCCAATAAAATCCACTATGTAAAAATAATTTTGAATTTTTAATTTTGTCCCCAAAGGGATAAGCTCGAAGCAAAAATTTTGAATGAATTTTCCAATGTTCTAATAATTCAAACATTTAATCATTCAGACTTGATTCGAAATTAGAAATTCAGAATTCGAAATTTATCAACTTTATTTAACTTCCAAAATATTTTCAATATATTCCCCAAATTCCCGTTCAAATCTTTCTCTTGAAAATTCTTGAGCTCTTCGCTTTATCATTTCCTTGTCATATTTATCTTTATTTAGCATGAATCTTCTGACACCATCCGCCAACACTTCAGAAGTCTGAGCATCAAAAAACTCACCTGTAATTCCCTCTTGAACAGTTTCGCATGCTCCGCCCTTTCTGAAAGCAATAACAGGCACACCAGAGAGCATGGCCTCTACGGGCGCTATGCCAAAATCATCAATGCAAGGGAAAATAAACCCGGCTGCGTTTTTATAATATTGTTGAATAATTTCGTCATTCTGCCATCCTAAAATCGTAACATTATCCTTGGCTATTTTTTTCAGCAGTTTTTCCTGTTGACCTTGACCTATGACAACCAATGGCAATCCCAATTTATTAAAAGCCTCCACAACCATATCAACTTTCTTATAAGGAGAAAGACGGGAAACAACAAGGAAGTAATCAGAAACTGGTAACTGGTAACTGGTAACTTTCTCTTCTTGATTACTAGTTGCGGATTGCTGGTTACGATTGGATACCGGTGGATAAATAATCTTACTGTCGCGTCTATAATATTTTTCTATACGCCTTTGAGTGTATAATGAATTTGCAATCAGGTAGTCGGGCCTTTCCGCTGCCAAACGATCCCAAATTCTAATGTAGTTCAAAACAAAGCGCGAGATAAAAGATAATTTTTCTCCTTTTAATTCCTTAACATATTGGTCGGAATAATCCCAAGCAAATCGCATTGGAGAATGAAGATAGGAAATATGAATTGTATTCAATTTTGTGACAATTCCCTTTGACCAGGCACCCGAAGAAGAAATCACTAAATCAAATTCTCGCAAATCAAAAGTTTCACATATCACAGGATAAAATGGAAGCAGCCATCGGTGATGCTTTTTTAAAAATTTTGGAAATTTCTGCAAATACGATGATATAATTTCTCTTCCTTTAAATATTTCACCCATCTTGTGCTCATCATACAAAAGCGTATAAATTGGCGCTTCAGGATACATATCACTCAAAACTTTTAAGACTCTCTCTGCCCCGCCTGGCTGAATTAAAAAATCATGAACTAGTGCTATTTTTATCTTTTTCATTTTATTATTTCATTAGCAATTTCTTGTGCACATTTCTCCCAACTAAATCTTTTCACATTTTCTAGGCCTTTTTGAATTATAGCATCTTTAAAGTCTTTGTCCGAGAGTAATTTGTAAATATTTCCAGCAATATCTTCGTGACTCATCGGATCAACCAGCAGTGCGCTATCATTGGCAACTTCAGGAATTGAAGAATTATTCGATGCGACAACGGGACATCCCGCGCTTTGCGCTTCCAAAATCGGGATTCCAAAACCTTCATAGAAAGTAGCAAAAACAAAAACATCCGCTTTTTTGAAGAGCTGCCATTTTTCCTCTTCACTGATATATCCAAGTTCAATAATATCCTTTTTAAATTTGGAATTTTCAATTTTCAATTTGATATCTTCATAGCCATAACCTGGTCTTCCCGCCAAAACAAGCTTGTGTTCTATATCACTTCTTTCCTTAAGTAAATTAAATGCCTCGACAACATTCGATATATTTTTGCGTTGTTCGATACGGCCGACAAAAAGTAGATACGGACAATAACTAGTAACTAGTAACTGGTAACTGGTAACTAATTGCTGGTTACCATGTAATTGGTTACGAGTTACTAATTGCTGATTACCGTCAGCGTATCCTTCATAAATAACCGTTATTTTTTCTGCTGGAACATTATAAAGATTTATCAAATCCCTTTTGGTATTTTCAGAAACTGAAATAATCTTACTTGCCCACTGACAAGATTTTTTTATTGTCCAACGCATATAAAATTTTTCTAGAAAAGAATAAGCTTCAGGGCAAAATTCATATTCCAACCCATGCACAACAACGACAGTTTTTTTCGGCCCGCCTGCAACGCTATGCATATATTTCCATTCTTCTTTGCTGTTGAATAATTTTCTGACTTGCCAAATAAATGCATTATTAAAAAATCGCGTAGCATTGCGGGCAGGATGAAAAATAGGTACGGTATGCGCTGGCACAAAAAGTGCATCGATTGGATGCAATAGTAATTCCAAAGATAATCCTATTTGTGTCCAAAATCTTGGCCATTTGATCACTTTCACGCTCCAATTCGCAGGCAATTCCAACTCATTAATTTTCGTATTTCCGTTGTCAGTTGTAAGTTGTAAGTTATCAGTTTTTCTCACATACAAAACCACCTGCTCATTTTGTAGGTTGTTTTTAAGTCCATCTATGACTCGATATGAATATTCCTCAATTCCCGTCCTGTTTTTTAAAAACGCCCTGGAAGCGTCAATACCAATTTTCATTAGCTTTTTAGCTTTTTAGGCATTAGCTTTTTAGAAAATTCTAAGAAGCTGACAAGCTAAAGCCTAAAGCCTGATTATTTAGCTAGCATAATTGTCCGCTTGTAGACATCAAGATTATCAAGTGCGATTCCAACACCTTTAATAACACAAAAGAGCGGATCGTCAGCCACATAGCAAGGGACGCCGATAGTTTTTGTAATCAGTTGATCCAAATTGCGAAGCAAAGCCCCTCCGCCGGAAAGAATCATTCCTTTATCCATGATATCAGCCGCAAGTTCCGGGGGTGTTTCCTGGAAAACTTTTTTAATCGCATTAATAACCTCGCGAAGTTCATCCTGCAAAGCTTCCGTTATTTCGTTTGAGGAAATTTTAATAGTTTTTGGAAGTCCACCCATAAGGTCGCGACCGCGCACATCCATATGATCCTCTTTCACTTGCGCAATAGCGCTGCCAATTTCTTTTTTAATATCTTCAGCGGTTCTATCTCCAACAGCCAAGCCGTATTTACGTTTGATATAATCGGAAATTGCCTGGTCAAATTTATTACCACCAACACGTGCACTATGCGCCGCCACGATTCCACCCAATGAAATAACCGCGATTTCAGATGTTCCGCCTCCGATATTGATTATCATATTTCCCTGCGCGTTATGAATCGGAATGCCTGCTCCAATTGCAGCCAGCAATGGTTCCTTCACAACGTAAGCAGATTTTGCTCCAGCTCTCACAGCTGCATCAATAACAGCTCGGCGTTCAGTCGAAGTAACTCCAGCTGGAATTGAAATCATAATTTCCGGTCTAAAAATTCTAACCTTGCCAGTCACCTTATTGATGAAATATTTAAGCATAGCTTCCGTCACACGATAGTCCGCAATCACTCCATCTTTCATTGGACGAGACGCCACAATATTGTCAGGAGTACGCCCTAGCATTTCCCTTGCCTCATTTCCAACAGCCAACACGATATTTTCAGTTGGCGAAACAGCCACCACGGATGGTTCATTCACTACAATTCCTTTCCCAGGAATAAATACCAGGGTATTTGCTGTTCCTAAATCAATTCCAATTCTTCGTACAAACATGAATTTAACAAGAATTTTGAATTTCGAATTTTGAATTTCGAATCAATTTCCAATAACTAATTTACAATTTTATATACTTCTTTTCTTGATAATTTTTTATAGCTTCCCTTGTATTTTGCACGGTTTTTTTAGGAAATTCAGCTACAGCAAACCATTTCAATTCTTCACATTTATGCGGCTCTAAGTTTTTAACTGTCCCTTTTTTAATATTAGCAAGATAATTAAAGGCAACCCAGTGCTGACATTCTTTTTTTATAACATGATCAGTATGTGGAAGATATCCCCAGATATCTATATCAACTCCAACCTCTTCTTTTATTTCACGTTTCATAGCAGTCACAACCTTTTCCCCATATTCAACAGTTCCACCTGGCTTTGACCACCAACCGGCTTCATTTTTAGCATTCTTTCCACGCTTCATTAATAGAATTTCTTTTTTTTCATTAAAAATAAGAACTCCGCCACCAACTCCAATATGCGTTTTTCCTGCCTTGCAATCACATGTTTTAATTTTCTTTTCAACCATAATATTTTTTATAAAAATTCACAATTAATTTCTCGAAGCTATTTTCTTTTGAGGCCGCGGTGAGCGACAGCGAGGCTAGAGCGAGCTGTCATAGATTTCGACAGCGAGCGTGCTCTCAAAGGGAAATAGCTGAGCAGAAATTAACACAATGCGAACGAAACTATTTCGAAATCCTCTTAATATCTGCGCCAAGTGCAGCCAATCTTTCTTCAATTCTTTCATATCCGCGGTCAACCTGATAAATTTCCTCAATAGTCGTTGTTCCTCTTGCAGTCAAAGCAGCGATAATCAGAGATGCTCCAGCGCGAAGATCAAAACTTTTGATTGAACTCCCCTTCAGCTTTGAAGGTCCAATTATGACTGCCTGATGAGGGTTGAGAATCTTAGCTTTCGCTCTCATTTTTTCAAGCTCGCTGATGTAATTGAATCTTCCTTCAAACATGGTGTCAAAAATTATAGTTTCCCCTTCAGCTTGCGTTGCCAGCACGCCAAGCGGCGCTTGAATATCCGTAGGGATTCCAGGATACGTTCTAGTATCTATTTTTTCAATAGCCCTAAGCTTATCAGTTGGAATAACTTCTATTGCATTTTCTTCAATTTTAAACTCAGCTCCAAATTCACGAAGTTTTTCCAAAACCAAATCCAAATTTTCTTCGCGAGCATTTTCCACCCGAATAGGACTTTTAGTTGCCACTCCCAAAATAAGAAAAGTTGCAGCTTCATTTGCATCTGGAATAATCTCATGATGAGCCCCTCGCAGATTTTCATTTCCAATAATTTCCAAAGTATGAGTTCCAAGGCCTTTAATCTCAGCGCCCATAGAAACCAAGAATTTTCCTAAATCTTCCACGTGCGGCTCAGCTGCAGCAATTTTAATTATTGTTTTTCCAGGAAGTGAGGCAGCCAACATCATGGCATTTTCAGTGGCCGTCACCGAAAAACCTTGCAATACAACCTTGGCTGATTTTTTTTCTCGAGTATCAATCACATAACACTCTTCGTCTTGAACAATATGCACACCCATTTTTTCTAACGCATCGAAATGTGTTCCAACTGGTCGTTTGCCAATGGTGCAGCCACCCGGATGCGCAATCTTGAATGATTCAGCGCGCGCACTCAAAGAACCCAAAAGCAAAATTGAAGAACGCAACTTTTTCACAGTCACAAGATCAATTTTTGAAGGATCAAGATTTTTAGCACAAATCTTCACAGTCCGCTCGCCTTCCCAAGAAACTTCGACATCCATGCTCTGCAGAATTTCAATCATGCGGTACACGTCCTCAATCAAAGGAATGTTTGAAATCACACATTCTCCGCTCGTAAGAACTGTAGCGGCCAAAATAGGCGTAGTGGCATTCTTTGAGCCTCGCACGTCAATAGTTCCAGACAATTTCTTGCCTCCTTGTATTTCAAAATAATCCATATATTCCAGGTTAAAATTGATGTTAATATCTCTGCTCTTTAGGGTTAGTATAGTGTATAATGGGTTTTTTTTCAAGCATTTAAAGTAATTCAAAATCATAGGTCATCATCCATTCATCTGAACGCTTTTTGTCAAAATTATAGCAAAAAGCGTGATGAAATTATTGATAAAAATTAATTATAATTTTGGGTTTTAAAAAACCTCGCCTTAGCGAGATTTAATGAAACAATACATATCCATACTACAATCTTTTCAAGCTCTTATTCCCGTATGAATAAATGATTTTTATGTTTTTTATGCAGCAAAAATAGCATGTCGGTCAGGGTGAAAAGAATAGCAAGAATAAATACACTTAGCCAACCAGCTAGCGTTAATCTATTATTTTCAAAAATTTCTCCAAGTTTAAGTTGGTTTTTGGCAGTTAAAGACAACGAATCTAAAGAGGTTTTCGGGGATTCTGGCACATTTATTGAAATGCCAGCTACTGCAGTCTTATTAGGCAATATTTCTTTTTGAACTAATGTTGGCTCAGCAATAATCACCATCTTAGTTCCAAATTCCTGCACAGTCACAGTGGTTTTTCTTCCTTCAACCATACCCTTCACGGCAGCCACACCTATTTCTTTATAGTCTGGATTCAAAATATTTTTACGATGAAGCGGACTATCCATCCATGCTTCTTGCTGCTCTTTAGCACTTGTATAATCAATTGCTAAATTCTCTCCAGCAAAACGATAATCGTAACCTTCTTGCTGGATCCAATCCCACGGAGATTTGCCTTCGGGAGAAATATGCGCAAAATAATTCTTTTCAACCATGTCCCTGGCTTTCTTCTCAGCCGCAGCTTTAAGTTTTGGATTTTCCATCAAAAGCCCAACTCCGGCGTCCTTTCTAGCTTCATTAACAAGTTTGATCACTGATGCGGTCGAAATATCGCTCTCCTTAGCTTTAGTAAGCGAAATATTGGCAAATAGAGCCACGAAAACCAAAACTAAGACCATGAAAGTCTTTTGCGAGTTGATATTGGATTTTTGCTTTGTATTAGCCATATTTGGTATTTTATAAAGAAAAAGGGCGCTCCTTTCGGAACCACCCTTTCTTTATTGATAAATCCATTATAGCACACTTTCAA
The DNA here is from genome assembly GCA_000992165.1 of Candidatus Moranbacteria bacterium GW2011_GWC2_37_8. GTDB lineage: Bacteria > Patescibacteriota > Minisyncoccia > Moranbacterales > GWC2-37-73 > GWC2-37-8. The sequence goes on from LBTS01000015.1 coordinate 25,293, forward strand.
GCTAAATGCAAGCGTAGCCCGCTGAACAGTTACCAGCTTCTAACTCCTAGTTACAAGTTACTGATTACTAGTTACTGGTTACTAGTTTACTGATTACTAGTTACTGGTTACTAGTTACTGATTACTAGTTATATATTATTTCAGCTTCTTGACCGCATCTTTGAATTTATCGCCTCTATCGAATTCATTTGCAAAAAGTCCAAAGCTTGCTGCTCCAGGCGAAAGCAAAACAACGTCATCTTTCTGAGCAAGCTTCCTAGCACTGACAACAGCCGCTTCCATGGAATCCACTATTTCAATTTTTTCAACAAATTCTTCGTCGGAACATTTCTTAATCTTGGTCAATAATTTTTCAGTAGCGTCCCCTTTCAATAGAATAAGGCTTTTTGTCTTTTCGCAAATCTCTTTTGCAAAATCAGTAAAATCAAGATTTTTATCAGTTCCACCTGCAATGAGAATAATTGATTTCTCAAAAGCGCTCAGCGCAGAAATTGCAGCATCTGGAATTGTTGCAGCCGTGTCATTGTAATATTTCACTCCAGCAAGTTCGCGCACAAATTCTAAACGATGAGCCACACCTTTTAATTGAGGCAAAACTTTTTTGATTTCACTTGCGGTTAATCCCCAAGCAAAAACTGCCCCAATGGCTGCCATGATATTTGAAAGATTATGAGTGCCAGGAATCGTGATGTCTTTTAGCGCGATAAGCTTTTTCACATCAATACCATTATTGAGATAGATTGAGCCGTCATCAATAAAAACTGCTCTGCTTTTTTTAAGCTCACTGTAAGAAAATTTAAGAACTTGTCCGCGAGCTTCTTTCACGCTTTCACGAAGCATTTCATCGTCGCCATTTATCACAACCCAGTCCTTTGGTTTCTGATTGGCAAAAATATATTTCTTGTCTTGAAAATACTTTTCCATGGTGCCATAGTAATTCAAATGATCAGGCATGATATTTTTGAAGACTGCAATATGTGGACTTATTTTTGAGCGACCCAAGGCAGAAAGTCTCCACGAAGAAAGTTCAAAAACAGGAATAGAATCTTTTTTAAGAAGTGCCAGTTTATCCAAAACAGAAACTTGAGAAATACCAATCTTGATAGGATTTTTTCCAGCTGCTTTTAATATTTCATATATCAAAGATGCGGTTGTTGTTTTGCCCTTCGTTCCAGTTACTCCGATTATTTGATTTTTGCAAAGCTTAAAGAAAATACTGGAATCCATTTCAACTGGAACCTTATTTTCCAGCGCAAACTTGATATGCTTATCATTCCACTGCGCTGCCGGATTTTTGATGACCATATCGACTTTTGAAAAATCTTCCATGCGATGTTGTCCAAGCACGTATTGAACATTTTTTAAGCCCTTCAATTTTTCCAAAGACGCACTCAATTGATCTTTTGACCTGAGGTCTGTTGCGATGACTTTTGCTCCGTGCATGGCTAAAAACTTCACAGTGGCAACGCCGCCGCCATGAAGACCAATTCCCATAACTGTAATTTTTTTATTCTTGAAGAAAGATATATCCATTTCAAATGGCAATTAGTAACTGGTAACTAGTGACTAGTAAATAGTGGTGCTAGTTACTGATTACGAGTTACTAGTTACTATTTGCTGATATTTAGAATTCAAATAATGATGATTTTCTGCGTAGAACTTCCCCAGCCCGCAGGTCACTTATGATACCATTATTCAAAGCTATTTGTCCATTCACAACGACACAATCAATGCCTTCACTATATTGATATGGATTTTCAACAGTTGCCAAATCTTTCACTTCTTTTGGATTAAAAACAACCACGTCGGCAAAATTTCCCTTAGCCAAAATTCCTCGTTTTTCAATTTTGAATTTTTCAGCTGGAAGTCCGCTCATTTTCCTGACAGCTTCTTCCCATCCAACGACTCCGCGAGACCTGACATAATTAGCTAAGACCCTTGGAAAGGAGCCGAAATTTCTAGGATGGACAACTTCTCCCGTTGCCACATGTTCAACATTGTAGCCAGAACCATTGGAAGAAATTATTGAAAAAGGATTAATGACTGCCTTGTCTACATTCTTTTCACTCAGCACTTCCATCATCGTAACAACGTGACCATCACTTGCAATCAAAACATCAATAATCGCATCCTCCACACTCTTGCCTTGGATTTGAGCGATATCTTCAATGCGCTTATGATTCAATGTTTTGTCCAAAGCTGAAATAGAAATAGTTATCTTAGAATAATCATATTCATTTTCTTTCATTTCTTTGATTATCTTCTTGCGTGTGTTTGCATCTTTGAGGCGCGTTAGCATCATGGCACGTCCACCTTCGGTCGCCCAATCAGGAAGCAGAATATATAAAACGCTTCCCGTTGAAGTGTAAGGATACACATCAAAATGAACATCTATCCCACTTGAGCGAGCGGTTTCAATCAGATTCAATGCCTCTTCCATGAGCGGCCAATTTTTCTTTCCCATAGCTTTAAGATGGGAAATTTGAAGACGCACTCCAGTAGTTTGAGCAATGCGAATCGCTTCTTCCACGGCGCGAATAAGTTCATGTGATTCTCCGCGAATGTGTGTCGTATAAACACCTCCAAATTTTTTCACAATTTCAGCCAGTTCAGCAATTTCTCTGGATGATGCCAATTTTGCATGCGTATAAACCAAACCGGTAGAAAAACCAAGAGCGCCGTCTTTCATTGCCTGTGTTAGCATTTTTTTCATTTGCTTCATTTCTGAAGGACTAATGTCACGAACCTCATCTCCGACCAAGCCGCGACGCAATGTTCCATGTCCAACCAGACTGGCAAAATTAAGCGACAGTTTTTTCTTTTCAACCTCCTTCAAAAAATCTCCCATACTTAACCAATTGAAACTGACTTTTTTTATGTCTGTCCATTTCTGAATAGATTTGATGACATCATGATTAGCAAGCGGTGCCAGAGATGTTCCACAATTTCCACCGATAATAGTTGTTACTCCTTGGTAAAGCAGACTTTCCAAATTAGGATCAAGAAAAATTCTCCAATAAGTATCAGAATGATCATTAACATCAATAAAGCCAGGTGCAATATATTTTCCAGTAGCGTCTATTTCCGTTTCAGAATGTTCATTATGAAGATCACCAATTTCAGCAATCTTACCTTCACGAATTCCAATATCGCCGCGATACATTGGTTCGCCTGTTCCATCAAGAATGGTTCCATTTTTTATGATGATATCAAACATAATTTTTATTTTTAGAAGTTTTTCTATGCTATTATTATATCATTTTTTGAAATGGCCAGCAATAAAAAATGGTCATTGGAAATTGGAAATTGAGATTTGGAAATTAAAAAGGTCAGCTGTTATAGCCGACCAATTATCAAGAAGATCCTAAATTCAGATTCAAACAATAACCGAAGTTTCTATATCCAGCCCTTAACTTCCAACCCCAGACGGGCTGCTTCACGCTGAGCTTCTTGTTTTGAATTTCCATCTCCTTCAGCCACCAATTCATCAGCTAAGAAAACTCCGACAATAAAATGTTTATCATGATCGGGTCCCCATTCTTTCATAACTCTGTAAGATGGCGTTACCTTATTATTTTCTTGAGCCTTCTCTTGAAAATAACTCTTAGGGTCAAGATATAATTTTTTATCAAGAATTTCTTGAAGTTTAATAGCTACATGAGAAAGCACCAGCTTCTTGCTCACTTCATAACCTTGGTCCAGATAGGTAGCTCCAATAATAGCCTCCAAAGCATTAGCTAATAAATATTGCCTAGCGCGCCCAGTATCCTTGGCTTCTCCTCGACTCATCAGTAAGAATTTTTCAACTCCAATTTCAGAAGCCACATGAGCCAGCATTTCACCATTAACCAATGCACTTCTCCAACTCGTAAGCTCCCCTTCTGGATTCTTATAATTATTATAGAGATATTCAGTAATTATGAGCTCCAAAACAGCGTCGCCTAAAAATTCCAGTCGCTCATTGTGATTGAGCGCATAGTCGCGATTCTCATTAAGATAAGAACGATGAGTTACGGCTTGTCGCAAAAGTTCGATATTTTTAAATTTAACACCAATTTTCTTAGCTAAAGATTCTATCATAGAAATACAAAATTTCTAATTTCTAATTACTAATTCCTAACAAAAACACACGAATCCAAATGCTAAATTTAAAAATCAGGCATTTAAGAATTTGAAATTAATTAGAAATTGGAAATTAGAAATTTGATATTTAAAAAGTTTATTATTCAGGAATATTTGCAATATCATTCAAAACAACCTCGGATTCAACACCTTCCTTATGTTTCTTACTAGTATCGTCTTTCATTGGCTCACCCATCTCGCGATATATCGTGCCAAGCACACCATTAACAAAACGCGCGCTACTCTCTCCGCCAAATGTCTTAGCAAGCTCGATTGATTCATTGATTGCAACTTTCGGAGGAACTTCCCCGTAATTACCATGCATCAATTCGTAAATCCCCAAACGCAAAATATTACGATCAATAATCGTAACTTGATCCAATGGCCATTCAGGCGCGCACTTTTCGATAAGCGCATCAATGGTTGGGCGATTTTCTAAAGTTCCTTTCACCAAGGCTTCCACGAAACCGAATTCCTCAAGTCCCGGGGCAAATTCAGTTACATTGCGATCAACAATTTCCTTGATATGTTCATCATGCCTTCCTTGAAAATCCCACTCAAAAAGAGCTTGCATTGCAACTGAGCGTTGAAGATGTCGATTCGCCATGTTTGTCTGCGAGGTACGAGCAGCTACAAACATGAGCGTCCCGCACCAATTCATTCAAAAATTTTTATTTTAAGTCAAGATTGAGCCGAAGGCGTTTCCGTGCAGACAACTTAACATTTCACGAATTTCAATTCGGAATTTGGTGCTGGGAATGCCACCACGAAAACTAATTACTTAGCTTTTTTAACAGTGTTAACAACTTCTACTCCTTTGTAGAATCCACAGTGAGGACAAACACGGTGTGAAAGCTTTTCCTTTCCACATTTTGTGCAAGTCTGAGTTTTAACAGGGTCGATTTCAAAACGGCCTCTCTTGGCGTCACGTCGTTGTTTAGTGTGTCGTTGCTTTGGTACTGACATAGCATTACATAAAAATAAAGCGCCTCTCTCTAACTATATCTTGAAAACTAAAGCTAGTTATTCCGATAATTTTAGGGTTTTAATTTTCAATTTCCAATTTTCAATTTCCAATCAATGACCGAATTTCTAAATTTCAAATGAAAATGCCGCTCTATTTCGAACTTTTTAAATGTTAAAATATCAAGACTATAATATCATGTCTACTGTTATTTGGCAAGGGTTTGGCTCTTTTTTAGGCTTTTTTTGACGGGAGCGAAGCTTTTTCGGTGAATTGGACATGGTCCAAATTCTATGAGTGCCTGCATATGAACCTTAGTCCCGTAACCTTTATGCTTATCTAAGCCATAATTAGGATATTTTTCATGCATCTGCTCCATTATTCTGTCGCGAGTCACCTTGGCTACTATTGAAGCCGCTGAAATGGATTTCACTAATTTATCCCCTCCAATTACAGGATATTGCTCAATGCTCAGATTAGGAATTTCCTTGTTCCCGTCAACCAGAATCAAGAATTTTGAATCATGAATTACGGAATTTGGATTTCCATTCTTGATTCGTGATTCTTCATTCATAATTCTCTGCAAATCTTGGATAGCCTTCTTCATTGAAAGAAAGCTGGCCTCCAAAATGTTTATCCTATCTATTGTCTCATGGTCACAAAGTCCAATTCCGAGATAAAAATGCTCACCGATAAACTCAAAAATTTCCTCTCTTTGTTTTTCGGAAAGTTTTTTTGAATCGCGAATCAAATCAAACTGCTTTACTTTCTCCGCAGGAATTTCAAAATTAATATCCTTAAACATAGCCGCACAAGCTAAAACTGGACCGCAAAGCGGACCCCTCCCCACTTCATCAGTTCCGATGATATGAGTGTATCCTTGCGACGCAAAATCTTTTTCTAAAATAAAGTTGGAAATTTCCATATGAAAGTAGTATATCGTATATAGCCTTTTGTATCCAGTACAGTTGTTAAATTTCTTTGCACGCAATTGATTTAGGCTCTATAATAAAAGGTATTATACCCCAGGGCAGAGCCCTGGACCCTTTGGGCCCGCGTTGCAGAGCTGCGAGGTACCTGCCTACCGGCAGGCAGGTTAAGCCTTTTGATATCTGCGCTCCCGCCCGCTTCGATACGCGAAGCGTTTCGGGCAGGCGTTCGGAAATGAAAAATATTAATTTTTCATTTCGCTCACTTCGCTTGATAATAAAGAATATCAATATTTTTATAAATTAAAATCAATGCAAGATTTTTTTCAAAAATTACAAGGCAAACTATGGATCTATTTAGTAAATCTGTTCAATAAGAGCGTAGATTTAAGCGTCAACACCTGGCAATCACTTGAACCAATGCGGAAAACTCTTTCAGATTACCTTGTGACTGTTTCAAGTTTCTTTAATAATATTTTAGATTTTTGTCTTGCTGCCCTAGTACACATAGGAAGCTACATTGAAAAATTAAGCAGTCTCGCAGGTAATGAATATGCCACCGCAAAACCTATTGTTATCAATTGGTCTGAAAAGAATAAACTTGCAGCTGCAGCTGCAACATTACTAGTACTATTGATTTTATTTTTTTGGTTCTGGATGATTAGACATGCCAAGAAAAATGAAATAGTATGGAAAAAAACTTGGATTTTCATCATGATATCATTAGGACCAATTGGAGCAATTATTTATTTTTTTCTTCGTAAATTAAGAGTTGAAAAAAAACAGAACGAACATGATAGGGTTATGATGAGCTTTTTCACTCCAATGCATAAGAATGAAGATGAGGTAAAATCTGAATAGCAAATATCGGTATTTTCATTTTTCGAAAAACTGTGCTAGTATAGAATCACTAAAATATCTTGCAAAACCCAATGGCTAGTCCCTGGGAGATGAAGATTAATATACATATGACACAAAAAATATCTCCATTATTCAACGTGACCCTATTTTAACGATAGTGGTTTTTATTTACCTTGAATTTCTAATTTTGAATTTTGAATTTTGAATTTTGAATAAAATCTCAATGACTAAATGTTTAAAACATTAGGTCATTAAAAATTCATTCGAAATTCGAAATTAGAAATTCAAAATTAAATCAATTATTTTATTTTGAATTAAATGCAAACACCAAAATATACCCACCTCCATGTCCACTCCCATTATTCCCTGCTTGATGGTCTCGGCAAAGTCGATGACCTAATTGATCGCGCACTGGAATTAGGAATGGATTCTATAGCTCTGACTGATCATGGAGTGATGTATGGAGCAGTGGAACTTTTCATCAAAGCCAAAGAAAAAGGAATCAAAGCTATCATAGGTTGTGAGATGTATATCACGCCTAATGATCTTCACTCCAAAAATCCAATAGCCGAAGATAGAAAAAGACATCATCTTATCCTACTTGTTAAAGATGAGGAAGGCTATCACAATTTAATGAAACTTGTTTCCATTGCTCATCTGGAAGGTTTTTATTATAAACCTCGCATCGACCGCAAGGTCTTGAGGCAATATTCCAAAGGACTAATCGGCCTTTCAGCTTGCGTAGAAGGAGAAATCCCAGCTCAAATCGTCATGGGAAATTATGACAAAGCAAAAGAATTAGCACTGGAATACAAAGATATTTTCGATGAAGGAGGATTTTTTCT
>LBTS01000016.1:0-36479 GCA_000992165.1 Candidatus Moranbacteria bacterium GW2011_GWC2_37_8
TCATTAAAAATCCCAGGAATTTCTGGGATTTTTGTTTGAAATATCCACCGTGTCATTCCGGACTTGATCCGGAATCCAGGATTTATTTCACTAATTAATATTATTTATATTAATTTTATCTGTACTTCTATTGTTATCGTATAGTTAAATTTACTTTTCTTTCTAGAAAGCAAAAGTAACAAAAGAAAGTCCCGCCCTTGCTTGTTGCTGGGGCAAAAGCTTCGTTCCTTGCTAAAATTTTTACTGCGCCTCTCGGGTCGTCTCGCAAAAATTTTTACGCTCGTCTCTTGCTTTTTGCCGGAGTTTATACCCGGAGGGTGCACTATCGCAAACGGGCGGATAGAATGCGAAATTCAGAAAGAGGAATACGGAATACAAAAAACGGAGCTAAGATAGCTGAACTCCGTTTTTATTTTTGAATCGATTTTAACCTCGTATTATCGAAAGAAGCTCGTCACGTTTTTCTTCCATTAATTCCTTCGTTTTTGCTTCAAGGTTTAAACGTAATTTTGGTTCAGTATTAGATGCGCGAACATTAAACCACCAATCTGCAAAATCTATTCTAACACCATCTAATTCATCTATATTTCCATCAGCATATATTTCCTTAAGTTTATTCATCATGCCAATTTTATCTTCTACGTCTGAATTTATTTCTCCACTGTGACTATAGCGCTGAAGTTCATGAGTCAGTTCGGACATTTTTTTACCAGATTCATTCATAAGATTCAATAGCGTCATTGCAGCCAATGTTGTCATTTCAGCTTTGGAATTTTCTTCAAAGAAATAATGTCCGGATAGTTCTCCTGCAAAAATAGCACCTTCATTTCTCATTTGTCCCTTGATTAATGAATGACCAACTCTGCAACGATGAACAATTCCACCTGCTTCTTCAATAACTTCTTTTACAGCATTTGAAGATCTTAGATCCATAAGTATTATTGCTCCTGGAAATTTTTTCAATGCTTCTTTGGCAAGCAATGCTATGCCGAAATCCATGGGAACAATATCGCCGTTTTCATCTACAAATCCTATTCTGTCAGCATCTCCATCATAAGAAATCCCGAAATCTGCTTTTTCTGAAATAACTTTTTCTTGTAATGCTTTTAATGTTTCCAGCTTCAATGGGTTTGCTTCATGATTTGGAAACGTACCATCTAGTTCTTCGAAAAGATAAATAGGTTCAATGTCATTCGGGAATTTTTCATAGATGTCTTTATCAAGTGCACCAACTGAGTTGGCAAAATCAATAACTATCTTTTTCTTTCCAAGTCCTTTTTTAAAGAAGCTTGAGATGTATTCGAAATATTGCAATTTTATATTGGTATCAATTTCGATATTTCCTGGTTTGTCATTTTTTTCGAAATTACCACTTAGGGCAAGGCTACTAATTTCTTCCATACCGTTGCCTTCGCCAATTGGCACAGCATTTTTTCTGCACAATTTAAGGCCATTCCATTCGGATGTATTATGTGACGCTGTTATCATGACTCCAGCATCTACATCAAGATTCCAAGACGCATAATATACCATTGGAGTACTAACTAGACCGATATTTATCACATCAGATCCTTGTTCAGTAATTCCTCTCATTAGACCCTCGCTAATTTCCGGCGATGAACTGCGCATATCCATCCCGACAACAATCCTTTTTGCTTTTGTGAATTGAGCAATTGCTTGTCCAATTTTATAGGCATCTTGTCCATTTAGTTGTTCCGGATAAATTCCACGAATGTCGTAAGCTTTGAATATTCCTTGATCCATTTTTAGAATTATGAATTTAGAATTATGAATCATGATTCCTGATTCGTAATTCATGATTCATCATGAATAATAGTTAAGAAGCATGTCTATTATAGCTGATTTAAATAAGCTGTTCAAGTATGGATACGAAATTATTCAAGATGTATATCTTGCTGGAATTTTTCGAGCTGTTTTTGAAGCAGTGGGTATTTGCTGAGAGTCGGGCTGTCACTGAGAGTTTGCTCGGCGTAGTCACTGGCAATCTCGATAAGTTTCACATTGGTAATGTGCTGCATGGCGGCATCTGGAATTCCGGATTGGCGGGTGCCGAAAAATTCGCCAGGTCCTCGCAGTTTGAAATCTTCTTCGGCGATATCAAAGCCGCTGGAATACTGAACTAACGCTCCAAGGCGCTCCTTGGCTTTTAATGTGTTGCTGCCTGTAAAGAGGAAGCAATAAGATTGATGCTCGCCGCGTCCAACACGACCTCGGAATTGATGAAGTTGTGCCAGACCGAAACGTTCGGCATCTTCAATGATGATGACACTAGCATTGGGAATGTCGATACCGACTTCAACCACGGATGTCGCTACTAAAATATCGTACTCTTTGTTTTTGAAAGCTGCCATGACAACCTCTTTTTCATTTGATTTTAATTTTCCATGAAGTAGTCCTAATTTTAAATCGGGAAATATTTTTTTGGAAAGACGTTCGTGTTCTTCTGTTGCGGCTTTGAGTTCAGTCAAAACTTTGGACTGCTCGACCAAGGGGAAAATTATGAATGCTTGTCGGCCTGCTTTGATTTCATTCCTGATAAAATCATAAGTTTTCTCACGGCTTCTAGCTCCGACCATTTCCGTGATTATCGTTTTACGATTTTTGGGCATTTCATTCAGCACTGATAAATTAAGATTGCCAAAAAATGCCAGCGTCAAGGTTCTAGGAATTGGAGTCGCAGTCATTGAAAGAAGATGCGGAATTTTATCAGGCAAACCGTCGTTTATTTCTCCAATTCTTTGCTGAAGAAAGGCTCGCTGTCCCACGCCAAATCTGTGTTGCTCATCCACAATCACGAGTGCTAGATTTTTGAATTTAACAGTTTCTTGAATAAGGGCGTGAGTACCAATGACAATACTCGAATCATGAGTTATGAATTTTGAATCATGGATTTTCTTGCCTTGATTCTTGATTCTTGATTCTTGATTCGTTTCCTTATAGCTATTTGTTAGAACGCCTATTTTAATGTCGGGATAATTTTTTAGTAATTTACAGAAACTTATGTAGTGTTGCCTTGCTAAAACTTCAGTCGGAGCCATGATAGCTGTCTGAAATCCTTCATTGGCAGCAGCTAAACTTGCCATGGCTGCTACTACTGTTTTTCCACTTCCAACGTCGCCATTGAGAAGTCTATTCATCGGCATTGGTTTTTCTAAGTCTTTGAAAATTTGGAAAGCTGCTTTTCTTTGCGCATCGGTGAGTGAAAAGGGAAGTGAGGAAACGAATTTTTTTATGAAATTTTCATTAAAGGCAATTGTGACTGCGCTTTGTTTGTCCCAGGCAATCTTAACTCGCTGCGACGCAATTTGAACCAGATACATTTGTTGGAAAGCAAATCTTTTTTGGGCAAGCTCGTAATCTTTTTGCGTTTTGGGAAAATGGATGAATTTGATTGCTTGGCTCAAATTAGGAAGATGAAGACCTCTCAAAATATTTTCCGGAATAGGATCCTTCATTTCATCGGCATGCTTGATTAATGACTGGAGTTGCCAACGGATGAAGCGAGATGAGACGCCTTCGGTTTCAGGATAAATGGGAACAAGTCTTCCGGTGTTGGTCGGCTCGCGCGAAGAAAGTTCCCAAGCGGGGTTAGAAAAAAATAAGCCTTTCAAATCTTTGGAAATTTTTCCAGAAAGTCGCACCCCTTTGCCTTTGGTGAGTGAATCGCTGATATATGGCTGATTGAACCAAACGGCTCTGACAGAGCCTGTTTCATCGCTCACATAGCATTCTGTTATCATCATCTTCTTTTTCCAAGTGCGCACAACTTTGCTTTGAATCACTTCGCCCATGACAGTAACAATTTCATTTTGAACTAAATCTGAAATATACGTCCTTTCGGAATAATCTTCGTATCTGAAAGGGAAGTGCATCAAAAGATCCTCAATTGTCTTGAGATCAAGTTTGTCCAGAATTGGTCCATATTTATTTCCAATTCTTGGAACTTCGGAAAGTTTTGAATTGAGATTAAGCATAGACTAAGTATATATCATCAACTATTTTGCATCTAGTGATATTTTTGGAATAAAAAACCCCAGCGCCAAATGCGACGCCGGGGTGAATTGCTGTGCGGACTAGTAGATTCTCTGCCGTTTTCTTTCGGGAGTGCCCTCTCTCCTAGCCTTCTCAGCCTCCTCTCTGTTGCTCACTTTGATGTGCCTAAACCTTTCAAAGCGCTCATCGTGCGCTTCCTTCAGTTCCATTCGCGCTCTTTTGATTGCAGGCGAATCTTTCGGTTCAGGTACAACTCTCGGTGTTTGCCACAACATCAGTGCAGGTGTAGGGGTCTTCTTTTCATTAGACATCCTTATGCTCCTTTAATGCTATGATTTGGGCGCTGGGCCCTGAGAAAATGAGTTTGAAACCTAAAAGAACTTGATTATCTATTATACTCTAAATATAACAAAAAGTCAAGTTCTTTCATGGCGGCTATGATGTGTGCTTGGCAGGAATCGGCCTCGACTAAATTTTTGCCGTCGCAAAAATTTGTCTGGCCACCGCCTCGCATTTTTGTCTGCTGACAAAAATTGCTCCGGCGTTCAATTCCTGGCGTGAGTGAAATCGTTCACTCACTCCAAGCGCACAAACAAACCCGCCTTTCGGCGATATTTTTGGTGTGCTTGGCAGGAATCGAACCTGCGACCTTTCGGACCGCAACCGGACGCTCTATCCACTGAGCTACAAGCACTTTTACTGTTGGCGGATATTCAGCTAACAAAAGTCAGTATACTATAAATAATAGAAAAAGCAACCCCTGGTGAAGACTTGAATTAAGAATCATGAATTAAGAATCATGAGAAATTAAATTCCTGCATTCCGTGATTCATGATTCATAATTCTTGATTCATGCATTAGATATGCAGTACTCTTTCCAATGTATCAATAAGACTGATGTCTTGTTTTATTTCAGGAATATAGGATATTATGAATTCGCGCAATTTTACTGGATCTTCGCCATGAAGCGGGATGTGAACGTAGGGAAGCATAGACGCTTTAGTGTGCAAACTTATGATTTTTATATTAGGCTCTTCATAGAAAATCCAAAAGGAATAAATATTTTCGAAGTCATAGAGTTGATTATCAGCCAGGATTCCCTTGGTGGTGACGGCAAAGTTAACAATGCGGGGATCTTTTTGGAGATATATGAAGCCAATAATTCCTAATAGGATAAAAGTGATAGCCATTATGGGGCTATTGGTATAAAGTGCATAAGCTACAATTAGTGAAATAAAGACGGCGCCAATGAGATACCAGCGGGCAGATTTTTCATAAACTTCAAACTCCGGGGCTCTCCAAGTGTGCAAAATTTCACCAATATTTTGCTGCGGCTCCTCGATATTTTCTTGGTCGGCTGCTGATTGCTGCTTATGTATTATTTCGTATGATTTAGGGTTAAATGACATAGTATAATGATTGTTAACTTTTGCTTAATTTTAGCATATTTACAATAAAAAAAGAACTTGCTTTAAAAACAAGTTCTTTTTTAAATTTGAGGAAGCGAAGAGATTCCTTCTCGCTCCGACTCGAAGTCTGGGCGCTACACACAGAATGCTCGTATTTCTCGCATCCTACTCGCGCCCTTCGAATCTCTCTTTTTTAATTTTGAGGAAGCGAAGAGATTCGAACTCTTGATGGGTCGCCCCATGACAGTTTTCAAGACTGTTGCCTTCAACCACTCGGCCACGCTTCCAGGTATATGCGGAGAAGGAGGGATTCGAACCCTCGAGGGGTTTTACCCCCTGCCTCGTTAGCAATGAGGTGCTTTCGGCCTCTCAGCCACCTCTCCATAATATACGAATATCATAATAACAAATAAATAAATAAATATCAATAGCTCATATAAAAGGTTATTATCAAGCGAAGTGAGCGAAATGAAAAATTAATATTTTTCATTTCCGAGCGCCTGCCCGAAACGCTTCGCGTATCGAAGCGGGCGGGAGCGCAGATATCAAAAGGTTTAATACCTCGCAGCTCTACTGCGTGAGCCCAAAGGGTCCAGAGCTCTGCCCTGGGGTATGATACCTTTTATTTAAAGTTAATAAAAAGGCGCGCTGGTTGCAGCGCGCCAATATCAAATTATCATCTTTTTAACCCTGGTTCATTTTTGCGATCGAGCCTTTCTATTTAGTATTGCATTGCTTAAGGCTATATCTATAGTCTTGAAGTTTGTAATAGGCTTTTGAACAAATGCAACTCCAAGAGTATTACATAGAAGTTCGTCTAGTGGCTCGCATGATGAAATTATAATTTCATCATCTTTATGTCGTTTTCTTAACCATTCAATCAGATCTAAAGCATTTGTATTTAAAATTTCAACACTTAATAAAATAGCATCTATTTTATTTCCCTCATTACTCTTAAGGAGCGAAAGCGCTTCCTCGGTGTTTTCGGCAACAATCGTTTGGAATCCAAGGCATTTGAGAAGTTTTGGTAAAACCTCTCTGTCACACTTTTTGGCTTCAACTAATAAAACTTTGCCTATGGTTTCCATGATACCCTCCCTTTTTTTTGATGGTCAAAAGTGCTTGAATTATATTTTCTAATAATTTAAAACAACTGATTTTTATTCAGAACCTTAATAGTCATACTCAAGTCCGTTTAAAATATTTCAGATATTTGTGTATGTTGTATAAATAAGTTATGCACTTGTGTTAATATATTATTATTAAAATAGGTATAGATTATGAATCTTTGGCTATAATAAGCCAATAAATGCAATAATATTATTAATTTAGTTGTGTATATTGTGTGCATAACATTTGGCTTGATGGGATATTGCAAAAAATGTATAATGGGCAAATGACGCAAAAAAAATCTCAAAATTTAACATCAAAACAAAAAAAGGTATACGATTTTATCTGTGCTTGTATAGAGAAAAATAATATTTCTCCAACTATAACCGAGCTGGCTGAATATCTTAAAGTTTCTTCACTTAGAACAGTTACGCAATATTTGGAAAGCTTGGAAAAAAAGGAATTGATCGTGAGACTTCGCGGGGTGGGTCGCGGAATCAGGCTTGCTAAGATTAAAGACTTGGTCACTGAGACGGTGATGCTTCCTGTTGTGAGCGCAGCTGGGTGCGACAATATGAATGTTTTTGCGCAGCAATCTTTTGATGAATTCATAACCCTGGACCGAGAATTCTTGAAAGGTTGCGACCGCGAAAAAGTTGTAGCTTTTAGAGCCATGGGAGATTCTATGCTTGACGCCGGTATTGAAACTGGCGATTTGGTTTTGACTGAGATTACAACTGATATCAATCAAAAAGATAAGGTAGTGGCGATTGTTGATGGAATGGCACTTATCAAGCAAATCAATTTTTCAGCTAATGCTGTGATTCTTGCGCCCATGTCACATGACCCGCAATATCGACCGATTATCATGAGGCGCGATTTTCAAGTTTTTGGGAAAGTGATTGAGGTGATAAAAAATTCTTTTGGCGGAGAAGAATTAGTTTATGAAAGTTTATAATAAAGAACCAAACAAAAATGTCAGAAGATATAATAGCAGATAAATGGTACAAAGCTTTCAGTGGGGTTAAAGCCACTATAATGATTACGGTTTTGATTGATGTGATTGGCATAGGAGTTATAATCCCGGTGCTGCCTTTTTATGTGGAGAGTTTCGGCGCGTCATCTTTTATTGTCACGCTACTCTTTTCTGTTTTTGCTTTCTTTTCGTTTATCAGTGGTCCATTTTTGGGAGCATTGTCAGACCGCATCGGCAGAAGGCCAGTGCTTATCTTAAGTATTGCCAGCACAGCTCTGGGATGGTTTGTTTTTGCGGCGGCCAACAGCATCTGGGTTTTATTTATTGGAAGAATTATTGATGGTATGGCTGCTGGTAATTTTCCAATCGCGCAAAGTTATTTGGTGGATATTGCTAAAACAGACAAGCAGCGGACAACAAATCTTGGACTCATTGGCGCCGTCTTCGGAATTGGATTCATTATAGGTCCTGTGATTGGCGCGACGCTTGGAGCTATTTCTCCATCTCTTCCATTTTGGTTTGTAGGAACGCTTGCCACTCTTAACGTGATTGCTGCTTATTTTTTCTTGCCGGAGACGCATAATAACAGAAGTGTGGGAAAAAAGCTACCAATAAATCCATTGCTTCCAATTTTAGGTGCGGCGAAGGATAAAGTTCTGAGGTCTCGCTATCTGGCATGGTTTCTTTTTGGAACGGCATTTGCCGGAATGCAAGCAATCTTCGCGCTTTTTGCTAAAGTCGTGTTTGGTTTTTCAGCCACAGCGACAGGATATCTTTTCACTGCGATGGGAATAATTTTGGTTATTAACCAAGGCTTTGCGCTTAAAAAAGTTTGGCTGAAATATTTCAAAGAAATTGATTTAGAGATTTGGTTTTTTGTGGTGATGATGTTGGGATTTGTTTTGCTTGATTTGAAAATTTTTGCATTTTTTGCCATCGGTCTTATTCTGACAACTATTGGACAATCAACTCTGCGAGTGGTGATGTCTAGCGGAGTGGCTGGAGTTGCGGGAAATCAAAGAAGAGGGGAAGTGCTTGGAATAATGGCTTCGATAATGTCAGTATCAATGATTCTTGGACCGCTGGTCGCTGGCGCGCTGTTTGAAGTTAATGTTCAACTTCCGTACCTTCTGAATGTTGTACTTTTGTTTGCGGCTTTTTTGATAATGAAAAAATGTTGCAGCCATGAGAAAATAGTTTTGCATGAAAGTGTGGAAGTGGTAGGGTAGGAATTAGGAGGTATGATGTAGGAAGTAGGGGATCATGCGTAATAAATGGTTCTAAAATTATACAGGCATGCGATTTTGAAAACTTTTTTGCTATCCCGTTTTCTTTTTAGGCCAATTGATACGAGAGTATCTCTGAGTTTTTGGATAGTGAGCATTTTATCCAAAAGCGTGCTCGAAAAAGGAAACGGGATAGCAAAAAAAAAACGATATGCGTGTCACTAACCTTAATTAATTGGAGCTGTGTATTGTGTATGAACCAAATTAGGGAATTATTTATCTTTTAATTTGTTTAGTAAAAAAATATTATGGAAGATTTCTCAAGAAGTATTGAAGTTTCAAAGGCAGATGCAAAAGTGATTCCTGAAAAAATTGGAGCATGGTGGAAGGGAATTTCGCAGCAGTCAGGCACGGCCGCGACACCAGGAAAATTGTATGCCGTTGGAAACTACTTGATTGAACTAGTTAAGAATTCTTTGGGTGACGGAAAAAGTGATGGGAAGATAACAGCAAATTTTGACGGAGAAAAAATCAAAATAGTTGTTGAAGATTTCGGCAGTGAAGACAAGCAGACTAATTTGAATGTTGGCGGCAACTATGGCTTTAAGGAAATTATTGAATATGCGGATATTTTGGAAATTGAAGCTAATGGAAAATTATTTGAAAAAAATAGAAAAGGCTTTGTTGAAGAAACTGACGAGAGTGAACTTTTTGTTGGTTCGCGCATGACTTTCATTAAATACAATGTGGCTCCTCCAGCTGAAGAGGCTGAGGAAACTTACAGGGGACGCGACTTCGGGCAGAGGATGTAGCAGGGCTCAAGTCATTAGTAATCAGTAACCAGTAACCAGTAACCAGTAACCAGTAACCAGTAATTAGTAATCAGTCAACATAATAAATAAAGAATATTTAAATATATGGAAAATAAACTTGCAGGGCAGGCGCTGAACGTGCTTGAACTTATTGGATATCAAGAGGGAGCAGTTGTGAGTCGCACAGTGGCTGACAAGCCAGTCGGAACTGTGACGGTTTTTGCGTTTGATGAAGGACAAGGACTCAGTGAGCACACTGCGCCATACGATGCAATCGTGCATATCATCGATGGGGAAGTCGACGTGACAATTTCTGGCAATGTCGTGCGCGCAAAAGCTGGGGAGATGGTGATTATGCCAGCAAACCAGCCCCACTCATTGAAATCAGTTACGAAATTCAAAATGATTCTAATTATGATACGCGCATAGCTCGCATACATTTTTATTTTTGTGCGGAAAAACAATTGCAATTATCTGAATTTTAACACCAGGGTGACTTGTTTTAATGCAAAAAATAAAAAGCATGCTCGCTTTGATTTGTTTAGCTTAACGCGATAAGGAATACTGTTTGTATGATTAAATGCTTAAATGACCATGTTTGAAGTTGAAAAAAAATTCATCTTGAATGAAAAACAAAAGGAAGCGCTTTTGGACGGAGCTCAGTTTTTAGGTGGGAAGGTTTTCACTGATGCATATTATGACAATGAGCAATTTTCCCTGGGCTTGAGTGACATGTGGCTGAGAAAACGAGACGACGAATTCAATCTCAAAATTCCCATGCGTGAGAAGGAAGGAGAGATGATTAATAAATATCATGAAATAGAGGGGGAGATGGCTATTCGCGAAATTTTTGCGATTCCGATTATTAGTGATTTTGAGCAGGATTTGGAATCATTTGGACATCTGCCATTTTGCAAATTCGAGACCACGCGTAAAAAATATGCAAAGGAAGGATTTGTTATTGATTTGGATTTGGCTGACTTTGGCGATTGGAAATATGGATTGGCAGAAATTGAACTTGTTGTCGAATTAAAAGAAGATATGAAAGAAGCTGAAGAAAAAATTTATGAATTTGCCAGAAGGCATGAACTTGAAATAAAACATGTGAATGGGAAATTAGTGGAATTTTTCAAAAGAAAAATGCCTGAACAATATGAGATCTTGAAAAAGGCTGGAATCATTTTTGATTAAGAATAATTTCGAATTATACGCAATGCATGGTTCCAATTGATTAAAGTTAGTGACGCACATATCGTTTTTTTGCTATCCTGTTTCCTTTTTCGAGCACGCTTTTGGATAAAATACTCACTATCCAAAAGCTCAGAGATACTCTCGTATCAATTGGCCGAAAAAGAAAACAGGAATGCCTATACAATCTTAGAAACATGTATTGCGCATGATTCGTACTTCCCCAATTTTCTTGATTTAAAATTGAAAAGAGACCCCGCTGATGCTAGGGTCTCTGATTTTTTATGGCTGGTCGCGATATGATCCTAGACCAGTCGTGCTTCTTTCCTTGCTGATGCATTTTACATCTTCGCCGAGCAAGCTCATCTGAATAAGCTTCTCGGCGACGGGTTTCTTAATTGCTGGAATGCAAAGCATTTCCGCTTTGCCTTTTTTCCTTATTTTCTTTTGCTTTCCGATAAAAATCTTTCTCTCTTTGACTACTGCAGCAAGAAATCTTATATAAGTGATAAAATCACGATTTCCACGACACTCAGCGATTGTTTGCCTGGTGGCTTTCGCTGCAATTGACATGAAGTGATACTTTTTTCGGGACTCTTTTTCAATATCGAAAAACTTTGTAAGTTTTTCTGCAAGTTTCCTGGTTATTCTGAAGGTTGTTGCTAATGCAATTACAATATCATCTAAAGTTTTGATTTCCATTGCGCCCACCTCCATGAAATAATGTCAATGTACTCTAATATATTATTATAGCACCTTTTTACTTTTTTGTCTAGGGGTAGGCGAATTTTGGCTATATATAAAGTAAAACAGCCCCAAGGATTTTTCCCAGGGGCTGTTGAGCTGATTGCTAGTTTTTTTTCTAGCTTGCGGCTCATTGCATGGACATGAACGGTCCAAGCTGAGCCATGCAAAGACCGCGACATCCTTTTTTTTGAGGTGCTCCATGCTCCGTTAAAACTGCATGGATAGTATCCATGAGTGAAACATCTTGGCATGTTGCAAACCTCCGCTTTATTTCTTGCGCTACATCCTCGGGGTTGCTAAGCATGAAACTCGAATCTTCGTAGAAGTCCAATTTGATACCTCCTTGATTATTTAATGCGCAGAACAAGTCAAAAGTTTATCACCAATGAGTGTTGATGTCAATATATCATTATCGTTCTAGTTACTAATTCCTACTCCCTACCTCCCACCTCCTGCCTGGCTATGACGGCGGCGTATACTTCTTTGGCTCCAGCCTTTTTCAAGACTTTGGCGCATTCAAAAATAGTTGAACCTGTGGTTGCCACATCATCAATTAAAAGGATAATTTTATTTTTCACTGCATTGGCGTCAGAACAGTGAAAGGCGCCAGCGAGGTTTTGTTTGCGGCTTTGATAATCCTTGATTTCCATTTGCGGGCAAGTATAGCGTTTGCGGATAAGAATGTTTTCTTCCAGTTTTATTTCAATTGCTGGTAGTAATTTTTGTGCAACTTGAGAAGCTAAAAGAAAAGATTGATTGAATCCGCGCCAACGAAGTCTTCTTGTGTGGAGTGGAATTGGAATTATGATGTCCGGAATGGGCGTATCTGATTTTTGCAGCGCGCTGATGAGTAAACCGCCTAGTTCAACATGAAGATCTGCAATGAAACGATATTTGAAATGGTGAATAGCTTTGGAAACAGTGGGATCTTGGTAATTGGTTGCTGGTATTATGCCATCCAGTGCACTTTTCTTTTTACAGTCCAGGCACGTCTTTCCATTTGGTGTGGTGCTTCTCTCACAAATCGGGCAGACGTGCTCTGTTTGAATATGGATATTGCTGGCGCAAGCGCGGCAAATCCAATTTCCTTCTTTTTTGCATTGCAAACATCTGATTGGAAACAATGTGTCTAGGATAAAATCTGAAAAAGTTGAAATTATTTCGCGCATGGTTAGTACTGTTGAAGATAAAGCTATTTGTATGTATATATTAATACATTTCTATCAAGTTTTGAATCAATATTAGAAAATGACCTGTGGATAATTTTGGCAAGATTGTTTGCTTTTAAAAAATGTGTTATTATATTTATAAATTAGTGTAGATAATTTTTCGTCCACATTGGATGAATGATTAAACTTCTAAATAAAAAAAACAAAGATAAAAATGTTAGAATTTCTCAAAGGCAAAAAAAACCATTTCATTGGAATAGATTTTGGAACTTCCTCAATTAAAGTTGTGGAGATTTCTTATCAAAATCAGAAACTTCATTTGGAAAACTATGGAGTTGTTGATTTAAATTGGTCAAATCATGGCGATGAAAAGGCCAATATGAAAGCAGCTTCATTTGAACAAAAATTGAACGAGTCTCTTAAGAGCTTGTTATTGAAGATGAATTTAAGTTCCGGTATGGCATATGTTTCCATCCCTGGATTTAGTGGGTTGATTACAATAATTGAACTTCCAGAAATGGAAAGCGAAGAATTGGCTAAGGCGATTAAATTTGAAGCTCATAAATATATTCCAAGTTCATTGGATGAAATTGCCATGAGTTGGGAGATTATTGAACATGCTGAAAAAGATGCAGGAGCAGCTTTGAATGCTGGAAAGTCTAGTGCATTTGGAAAGAAGATAAAAGTTTTACTGGTTGCTGCTCCTAAACGTGATATTGAAAGATACGACAGGCTAGTTTCAGGTTCAATGCTTGATGTGGGTGCGATAGAATTGGAAACTTTTTCAATTGCAAGGTCTTTGGTTGGTGATGATAACGGAAGTTTTTTCATTATTGATATCGGTTCTCGCGCAACGAATATAATCTTGGTTGAAAATGGAGTAGTTAAGGTTAATCGCAATATTGATGCCGGTGGAAATGAAATCACGAATGCCATATGTGACAGCATGAATATATCGCGTCAGCGAGCCGAGATTTTCAAAAAAGGAGACAAAGATTTTCTTAACACTACTGAAACATCAATTGTTATTCCAGTTCTTGAACTCATAGTTGGCGAATCTTTAAGAATTATGAATGCATATAAAGAAAAGAATAAAGATTCAAAGATAACGTCAGCGATGCTTTCAGGTGGAACTGCGACGATGAAAGGTCTTGATCAATATTTTTCACGCTCACTTGGAGTTGATGTTACAATCGGAGATCCATGGAAAAAAGTAGCTGTTGAACCAGCTATAAAACCTCTTGCTGATGATTTAGGTTGTTCATTTGCGGTTGCGCTTGGTTTAGCTATGAGAGGTGTGGAAGATTATAAGAGAGGATAATTTATAAAATAAATAATTTAAATTACACTTGTAAATGCTAATTGGCTAATTGCTAATTTGAAAATTAGCATAATGCATTAAAAAAATGACTACAATAAATTTGCATCAAAACCAAGAAGAAACTCAGCGAAAAATTTCAGCTCGTACAGCTAATGGAGGTTTCTTCTTTTCATTAGCCATTTTAATTCTTACGGTCGCCGCTCTTTTTGGTATTCGATTTTATATTGCTTCAGTTGTGAAACAAAATAAAGCGTTAGCTGAAAGCGTAAAGCAGCAAAATGAAAGTCTGGCTGGTGTGAATAGTTTGCAACGTATTTTAGATATGCAAAGTCGTTTAGCTCAAATAAAAGGTAATTTAGAAATAAAAGACGGAAAGGTCGGTCAATTGAAAATGACTCAAGTTCTTGATGGTTTGGAAAAAGACCTAAGTTCTGGAGTTGTTGTTTCCTCATATTCTTACGATAGAGAATCAGGCAGTGTTACGGTTACATTTGAATCTAAGAATTTCAATGATACAGCTAGACAAATTTTGAATTTCAAGAAATCCACTTATTTCTCCGACGCGCTTTTGGGTAATGTAGCCAGAGCTGAAAAAGGTGTTACGTCTGACATGAGTATGACTGTAAAAGTAGATTAATGTAGATAGTTTTGTTAAAATAACTTTTAAATATCTATCCCGGTGTTGTTTATTGAAACATTACTTTGGATGATAAAAAAATGCGATTAAAATTTCTTTTCTTTCCACTGATTATTATTATTTCACTCTCAATATTTATTGGGTACATTTGGCCAGAACTCGAAAACTTGAAGAATGCCAACGAAGAAAAAATATCAAATCAAGATGCATTAAAAGCTATCAAAGATAAAAAGACAGCTATTCAAACAATTGATGCTCAGATAAATAGTGATAGTGAAGGTGAAACTATCATAAATAATTATCTTCCAAATAGGAAAATAGAAGAAAGGATTTTGACCGGAGTTAATTTTTTGGCTACTGATTCCGGTGTTTCTTTGGCTAATATATCCTTGCAGGAAGGGTCGGACGCTGCAAATAAAAATGATGAAGCACAATCACTTTCATTGATGCCTCTTGCAGCTGTAGTTGGTGCTGCTGCTAATCAATCAAATCAGAATTCTAAAGATGCTAAAGATGTTAGTGATATTCAATTTACTCAAACATCCATTACCGTTAGTGGTGACTATGATAAAATAAGATTGTTTCTGGATCAAGTTCAGCGAATGTCAATATTTAATTCAATTAAATCATTGTCAATTACTTCTCAATATTCAGAAGATGAAACTAAGAAAGACACTACTGTTGAAGCTAATGAACAAACTTCACAGGCTGAATCCTCTACAAACTTGTCTGCCAATGTGGTGATTGATTTCGGTTGGATGAATACGGTTAAAATTGATAATCAGAAAATTGCAAGTTTTAAAGCTGGTCTTGATAATTCCACAATTGCTGCTGTTAAACAATACGTTTCTCAAAAAGCTCCTGGAGCTGATAGAACTGGTGATAGTAATGGAAAGAAGAACCCATTTCTTCCTTGATAGTGATATTAGAGCAGGCTCTAAGGAAATACTTTTCCGTCTTAAATAGAAATAATTTTTTCCATGAATCAGGATAATACTTCGCAAAGCACTGCGGATCAGACTTTGATATTAGATCCAAAAGAAATTGAACTGAAAGCTGTTGAAAAAATGGCGGGCGAATTGAATATGCCTTTTTTGCAAGAAGTGCCAAAAATAGATGATGGAATTTTGCAAATTATTTCTCAGGATGTAGCATCTGAAAATAAAATCATTGCTTTTGAACGTTCAAATAGTAACGTTAAAATTGCTATCGTTGATCCTCAAAATATTAATGCTCTTAATATTCTGAGGTTTATTGCTGAAAAGAAAAAGTTGGAATTTGATTTATACCTAGTTTCCGCTGAGATGTTCAGGGAAATGTCTGAGCAATATTCAGGTGGCGCTGAAAAAGCAATTGAAGAGGCTATGGAATCAATGCAGGATGAGGATGGATTGGTTGGAGATGAGGTTTATGATAATGGTGAAGAAGAGAAATCTCCAATTGATAACATGCAGAATGCTCCCGTGACTAAATTGCTTAGTGTTATCATTAAACATGCGATTGAAGGTAAGGCTAGTGATATTCACATTGAACCACTCGGAAAAGAATATCGAGTTAGATTTAGAGTTGATGGAATTTTGCATTCTTCGCTTGCTATTCCGAAAGGTGTTGGACGAGCAATTGTTTCGCGCATTAAGATTCTTTCAAATTTGAAGATTGATGAAAAGCGAAAACCACAAGACGGACGTTTTAAGGTTGTTGAAAGTGGTCGGCGAGTTGATTTTCGAGTTTCTACTTTGCCAATTACGGAAGGTGAAAAAATTGTGCTTCGTATTTTGGATACGGGAAACAAAGTGATTGACCTTAAGAGCATGGGCTTGATGGGTAGAGGTAATGATATTTTGGTGAAAAATATCATGGAGCCATTCGGAATCATTTTAATGACTGGACCGACGGGTAGCGGAAAGTCAACAACTCTTTACGCTTGTTTGGATATATTAAACAAAGAAGAACGCAATATCATTACCTTGGAAGATCCAGTGGAATATACGATTGCCGGGATTAATCAGAGTCAAATAAACCCAGAAATAGGTTACACTTTTGCTAGTGGGCTTCGCAGTATTCTGCGACAGGACCCAAATGTTATCATGGTTGGAGAGATTCGAGATAGCGAAACCGCGGAGCTCACAATTCATGCAGCTCTTACGGGACATTTAGTGCTTTCAACTTTACACACAAACAGCTCCATTGGTGCTATTCCGCGCCTGGTTGATATGGGTATCGAATCTTTTTTGCTTGCATCATCTCTTAGAGTGGTAGGCGCGCAAAGACTTGTGAGAAGAATCTGCAATGAGTGCAAAGAAGAGGTTACCATCCAACCAAGAGTGATGGAATTTATTAAGTCTCAAATTGAGAATATTCCGGCAGTCGAGATTAAAAAATATGAATTGGATTTATCGGACGGTATCCATATGTTTCAAGGTAAGGGTTGTGACGAATGCAGCAACACGGGATATCGAGGAAGAATCGCGATTTTTGAAGCATTGGAAGTTGATGATGGTTTGAAAGAAATAATTTCTGAGAGAAATGGAAATGAAGTTGATATTCAAAAATACGCAGAAAAACAGGGAATGATAACTATTAAGCAAGATGGTATTTTGAAGGTTTTGCGAGGATTTACAACGTTATCAGAAGTTGAGCGTGTTACGGAAGGAAGCAAGAGTGTTGGAGGTGCAGTCGAAGATGATTAGTAAATGAATGATTTTATATTTTAATTTCTGAAATAAGTTTATGGAAAATAACAGGAAAATATTAATAGTTGAGGATGATATTTTTATTAGAGATATCTATAAAGTAAGATTTGAACAAGAAGGTTTCGAAGTAACGGTGGCGGAAAATGGCATTGTTGGCTTGGAAAAGATGCAGCAAGGTGCTAATCCTGAGATTATATTATTGGACATTATCATGCCTGGAATGAATGGAATTGAAGTTTTGAAAAAAATAAAGGCTAATGATGAATGGAAAGATATCCCCGTGATTATGTTGACGAATATTTCTGAAAAAGAAAAAGTTACTGAAAGCATGGAACTTGGAATAAAAGAATATTTAATCAAATCGCATTTCACGCCATCCGAGGTTGTGCAAAAAGTCAATGCTTTGTTGAATATGT
The DNA here is from genome assembly GCA_000992165.1 of Candidatus Moranbacteria bacterium GW2011_GWC2_37_8. Classification (GTDB taxonomy): domain Bacteria; phylum Patescibacteriota; class Minisyncoccia; order Moranbacterales; family GWC2-37-73; genus GWC2-37-8. Next base: position 17,719 of record LBTS01000016.1, read on the forward strand.
AAAAATTTGTTATAATATAAAAAACATAAAGTTACAAGTTACTAGTTACTAGTTACTAGTTACTGGTTACTAATTATTAGTTGAATTATGTCTACAGCTCACGGCGAACAAAGAATTAAAAGTTTATTACGTTTGGTTGCTCAACAAAATGCTTCCGACTTACATTTAGTGGTGGGAAGATTTCCTACTTTGCGTATGGATGGTCGCTTGTATCCATTGACTCAAGAAAGTATTTTGTCTGCTGATGATACGCAAGCGTTGACTGATGCAATCACTACTGAAGATAATAAAAAACGTCTAGTCGATGAAGGTCAAGTTGATTTTTCTTATAATTTTGAAGATAAGGCGCGTTTCAGAACTAATATTTTTTATCAGCAGGGTAATCTTAGTATTGCCATGCGTATGGTTGCTGGGCGCATAAGAACTCTTGAAGAGCTGAATATTCCTCCGGCACTTTATGAATTTACTCGTCAAACACAAGGACTTCTTTTGATTACCGGTCCTGTTGGACATGGAAAATCAACCACGCTTTCCGCTTTGATAGATTTCATTAATCATAATGATGATAAGCACATAATAACGATTGAAGATCCCATTGAATATGTATATGAGCAGGATAGATGCATAATCAATCAACGAGAAATTGGTAAGGATACGAAATCTTTCCCTGATGGACTTAGAAGTGTGTTTCGAGAAGATGCTAATGTTGTTTTGATTGGTGAGCTTAGAGATTTGGACACGATAAGTACAGCTATGACTGCAGCTGAAACAGGACATTTGATTTTAGCAACCTTGCATACCAATGATACTTCTCAAACAATTGACCGTATCATTGACGTTTTTCCTGCGCATCAACAAAATCAAGTTCGAAGTCAGTTGGCTAGCGTGCTCTTGGGCGTGGTTTCTCAGCGCTTGGTTCCTCGTGTTGGAGGAGGACGAATCCCAGCTATGGAAATAATGATGAACAATCATGCTGTAGAAAATTTGATACGTGAAAATAAATCTTATCAAATAGATTCTGTAATTGAAACTGGCTTGAGAGAAGGAATGGTTTCATTGGATAAATCATTAGCAGATCTGATTCAGAGAGGTCTTATTACATTGGATGACGCTATGGTGTATTCCAAAAATCATGATTATTTGCAGATGCTCATTTCTCGAAAAGATTAAGTTTAATAATATACAAATGAGGGGTTAATATAAATAATAAATTTGTGTGTATGATAAAAAAGTAATCAGTAAACAGTAATCAGTAATCAGCAAATTGATTTTTTCTTTTGCATTACCGATTACCAGTTACTTGTTGCTAGTTACTAATTTATGAAATTTTCATTTCAAGCGAAAAGTGCGGAAGGTGAAATTAGGGAAGGCCGTATTGAGGCTACTAATAGTGAGGCGGCAGTAGCAATGCTTCAAGAAAGAGGTTTGGTTCCATTGATGCTGGAAAAGGAAACTGAAATTCCGAGTTTGATTAAGGATTTGCAACACATCTGGGACGGCGTGAATTTGCGTGAGCTCTCGGTTTTCTATCGCCAATTGGCAACTTTGATTGAAGCGAAAGTTTCAATTATTTCAGCGTTGCGTGCAGTGGGTGATCAGTCTGACAACTTATATCTCAGTACGGTGATAAAGGAGATGGTAAACGATATTGAGGACGGTGTAACTTTTTCAGAATCAATGTCTAAACATCCGGAAGTTTTCGCAACTTTGGCTGTGAGTATGGTTAAGGCAGGTGAACTTTCCGGTAATTTGCAGCGATCAGTGGTTTTCTTGGCCGATAATACTGAAAAAAATTATGAATTGAATGCTAAGATTAGAGGAGCATTGTTTTATCCCGGATTTGTTTTGTCAGCATCTGTAATAATTGGATTCGTTGTGTTTACTGTTGTTTTGCCAAAACTTACCGGAATTTTTAAGGATTTTAATGTGGCGATTCCTTGGTATACTAAGATGTTTATGTTTATTGGGGATTTTATGAGTTCATTCTGGTGGGTTGTTGGTATCATTCTTTTGGCTATCGTTGGAGGATTCTTCTATTACATTAAAACAGAAGATGGCCGTAAGGAATGGGACACCATCAAGATGAAAATACCGGTTATTGGAAAACTTTTTCAATATGTCTATCTTGCTCGTTTTTCTGAAAATTTAGCAGTACTGTTGGACGGAGGAATCCCGATTGTTAGAGCTTTGGTTATTGTGAGTGAAGTTGTTGATTCAACAAGTTATGAAAGTGTAATTTTGAGAGCTGCCGATGAAGTTAAAACAGGAGGTTCTATGAGTACTGTTTTTGCACGCTCTTCGCAATTTCCACCGATTGTTTCCCAGATGGTGAAAATTGGAGAAGATGCAGGAAAGATCAGCGAAGTGCTTAATAATATGTCGAGATTTTATAATCAAGAAACTGATCGTGTGACGCGCAATCTTTCAACCATGCTTGAACCGATTCTTATCACAGGTCTTGGTCTAGGTGTTGGAGTTTTGGTTTTTGCAATTTTGATGCCAATCTATAATATTGCCGGACAAGTGCAATAATATAAAATTGTTTCAGTTTAGTTAAATAATATGTTATTATAATGTTATGATTAATCGAAAAAAAAGAACCGAAACTAAAGGTTTCACTTTGATTGAACTTTTGATAGTGATTGCGATTATTGGTATTTTGGCAGGTGTGGTTTTGGTTAGCACGCAAGGAGCTGTAGTGAAGGCCAGGAGAGCATCCGCATTGACTACCGCATCTAGTACTATGACAGAATTGGTAACATGCCAAGATGATGGAGGCGAAGCAACCAGTAGCGCACCTGTGGCAGGAGAACTTGTTTGCTGTGCGAGCGCTGGTGCTTGCACGGATATTGCAGCCAATAGGGTTGATGGGCATAGTGCAACTTGGCCGTCAATGGCAAATAATCAATGGCAATATGCAAGTGGTTCTGCGGCGGGAACAGTGGCAAGTGGAACATATGAATTCACTTTGACAAAAATTGGTGGAACCGGCGCTGGCGATGATTTGATTACCTGTGACATGGCGACTAATGGTTGCATTTAAAAAAATGTAGGTTGAGTGAAAGTTTAAATATTCGCTAAAAAGAACGGGTCGATTTTTTAGCAAAAGATTAATAATATAAAATTAAAAATATATGAAAAAATATACAAAAGGTTTCACATTGATTGAACTTTTGATTGTAATTGCAATCATCGGTATTTTGGCTGGAGTTATCTTGGTAAGCACAAGTTCAGCAAGAAGCAAAGCTAATGATGCCAAATTTAAATCATACGCCGCAAGTATGAAATCTGCTATAGTTATGGCATGTGGAAATGGTGGATCTAACGTAAACCTTTTAACTGGCGCAGGCACCACTGGTTTCACAGTACTTCCACCTATTGATGTTGCTATATCTTCAACATCCACTAATGCTAATGGTGGTTATGACTGCGATAATGATACTCCTGGTGTTATTCTGACTCCAGCTGCTGCACTTGGAGTTAGTGCGGCATGTCGCGCAGCCACAACCGTTACTCAAACGTCAGTTACTACACCTGCTGGTTGCTAGTATTTCAAAGTTTTCTTAAAAGATGCGACTTAATCGTCGCATCTTTTTTGTTTATCACGAAAAAATGTTATAATAAAAAAATAAAAGGTATTAAAAATTATCTTCAATGGCTAAAAAAATAAATTTTAGAAAAGGGTTTACGACTAAAGAAGTTGTAATTGCTACTGGAGCGCTAGTTATTGTCGGAGTCATATCTTTTGCAGTCTTGAGTGGCATGAGCAGTTCAGTTTCTTTGGCTAAAGAAGCTAAATTTGTCAGTTATGCTTCACAGATGCTAAAAGTGATAGATAGGGCTAATGCCTTGTCTTCTTTTAATAGAATAACAACTCCTGATTGGTCATGTTTGGGAACGTATAGCGCGAAACCTGGTGATTTTTGCTGGGGAGACGAAAATTCCAATATCATAAATAATAGCAATGCAGATTTGGCACTTGCGACAATAGAATCGATTCCAAAAGGCCAAATGTCACCATATAAACTTTTGTATAATCGCGGTGCAGTTTTCAGGATAAATGCGCGAAATATCGAGGTTAAGATTTATGTAGGAGATACTGCAAGAACTAAAATAGTTTGCAGTCAACTCAACATGATTCAAGATCCTGATGATAATTTATCTTGTATTTTACCTTCACCTATTTTGAAAAACTAATAACTAAAAAAAACTAAAAAACTAATAACTGCTAACATATAACATATAACATATAACATATAACATACGGTATACGATTGTTGGCACATTTTTTCTTTTTGTGGTAAAATAGTATTAATTAGTCATATATTATTATTTATTGATTATTAGCATATTATGCTTATCATTTTCTTTATCCTTGGTTTGATTATTGGCAGCTTTCTTAATGCTGTCGTTTATCGTTTGGAAGCAGTCGAATCATTGCTTGAAAGATCGCATTGTCCACATTGCAAGAAAAAGGTCAGATGGTTTGATAATGTTCCTGTTATTAGTTTTATTTTGCTTAGCGCGAGATGTCGAGATTGTGGAGAAAAAATTTCTTGGCAATATCCTGTTGTTGAATTTATAACTGGAATAGTGTTTGCGCTGATAGGCAATTATTTTTTTAATCTCGTCGATTTTTCTTCTTGGGCATTGACCGCTTATTATTTGGTCGTCTTTTCGATCCTGCTTATTATTTTCGTATATGATTTTAAATATATGGAAATCCCTATGCTTATCCTGTGGATTGGTGTGGCTGTGAGTTTGGTATATTTTCTCTATGCTGATTGGCAAAGTTTTAGCTCACTATCTTCAATCTTGGAATTAAGAACTATTTCTGGTATTCTTGGTGGTTTAGTGGCAGGAGGATTTTTCTTTTTCCTGGCTGCTTACTCAAAAGAGACTTGGATGGGATACGGCGATGCATATCTTGGTCTTTTGGCGGGATTGGTTGTGGGTTGGCCAAATATTTGGGGCGCCTTAATGTTGTCATTTATTATTGGCGCACTTATTAGTGTCGGGCTTATTGCTGTTAGGAAAAAAACTATGAAAAGTCAGGTGCCTTTTGCTCCATTTCTGATTACGGGAGTTTTTCTGATGGTTATCTTGCCTCAAATGTTCCCAATGCTAGCAGTCTTGTTCGATTTTTAATGCGCTAGTTTCAAAAGTGTTTAAAAGTGAATATTATAAAAACAAACATGAAAAAAAATATCCATAGAAAAATATCCTCTGCTTTTGATTTTACAATTTATTCTTCAATAAAGCGGGGATTTTCTATTATGGAATTGTTGGTAGTGATGGCGATTTTGTCTATCATGACTGGGGTTCTTTTTGTTTCAGTTGGTGATAGTTCAAAAAAGGATGCTGAAGTTGCCGCTCAGCAAATTTCCGCACAACTCAAGGCCTTACAAAATGAGGCCTTGACTGGAAAAAGAATTGAGGTTCCTGCTAATAGTGGAACATTTATTTCTGCTTGCTATTTTGTTTTTGATACCACTGCTCTGACTTCGTATAAGGTTTCATATTTGGATTGTTCAGCTGCGCCGCAACCAATCGGAAGCGATTTGATTGTGGATTTGAAAAAGAAAAAGGTTACTGTGGATGCTCACACTATTGTTTTTACTTCTCCACGCGGAGAAGTTTCTGGTAATGACAGTGATGTTGTAATTTCATCAACCAAGGATCCAAGCGTGAAGAAATTTGTAAATATGAGTTCAGCTGGCAGCACGGCAACATCTGACACAAATTTGACTGTAACTTGCACTTCTTGGACTTACAGCGATTGGGGCACTTGCCAAGCGGATAGCACTCAAACAAGAACCATTACAAGTTCCAGTCCTGTTGGTTGCACGGGAGGAAATCCTGCTGCCTTATCTCAAGGTTGCGTATATGTACCACCGGTTGAAACTTGCACTTCTTGGACTTACAGCGCATGGGGCGCTTGTCAACCAGATAATACTCAAACAAGAACCATTACAAGTTCCAGTCCTGTTGGTTGTACTGGAGGAACTCCTGAAAGTTTAACTCAAAGTTGCACATATGTTGCGCCTGCTGGAATATGGAATCTCCAGACTAGTTGGTATATAGGCGAATATTGTGAGTCTGGCGCGTTTACGCCTTTAGCTGGGACTAGTTGCACTATTGGAGAACCGTCACGAGACGAATATATTAATTGCACCGATCAAGGGGATGATAGTTATTGCTGTGATCGGATGGGAGGGCACTTGTGTCAGTAGCTAATTAATATTCTCAATATACAATAATGAAATTAAATAAAAATAAAAAAAATATTAAAAGCATCTGTGCTTTATCGGATAAGAAAGGTTTTTCTCTGGTTGAAGTTATTATTGCGATTGCCATATTAACATTGGGCATTTCAGCTATTACAATTCTTATGGCCAGCAACATAAAGAGTTCCAAGGAATCGAAAAATTTAGTTGTTGCGATGGGACTCGCTCAAGAAGGCATTGAATTAGTTAGAAATTTTAAGGATACTGAGACAACATTTAAAAGTTCTGGCGGCGTTAAACCTGACGGAGAATATCGTATAGATACCGAAACTTTATTTGCAGATTTTACAAAGGATGCTACTTCCGATAAGCGATTATACTTAAACAGTGCGGGAGGTTTTTATACTCATGACAACACGTCAGCTGGAATGCAGTCTACAAAATTTTATCGGAAAGCAATAATTTCCAATCAGGCAGCTAATAAGCAAGTTGTAACTACTAGCTTTGTAAGTTGGAACTCAACGGCAGCGGGAGGATTTCCTGAGGACGGTGATGTATCTAAATGCACAATTGGTAATAAATGCATTTCAATAACTTCTGTAATGATGGATATTGAATAAAAATATGAAACAAAAAATCAAATCATACATCAGTGGGAAGAAGTTGAATAGGCGCAAGAATTCTATTTTGAAAAGGCGTGGTTTTTCTTTGATTGAAACTTTAATTGCTATTTTTATTTTTTCTTTCGCTATAGCGATGCTTTCCGGCTCTTTTTCAAGTTTTTTGAAAAATTACGCAACTGAAAAAAGAGAACAGAGAGCGCTTGAGGATGCTCAATATGTATTAAACTTAATGGAAAAAACTATACGCACAAGTATTGTTTCAACTACTGGCGGCTCAGCTTCACTTTCCTTTCAGGGTGCTGATGGAAATATGATTAAGTTGTTTGATAATTCACAATCAAAATGTTTGGCTTATTTGTATGAGGATAAAAAGATGAAACTTTTAACCAAGACTGGTTCGGATACAAATATTAATAGTTGTGGTAATTTTAGCACTGGATACACATCGGCGGATTTAACTGGGGATAATATCGAATCCGTTAAAGTTTCAGGATGGGTTTCAACAGTAGGAAAGCCAGGTCGGGTGAGTATATCATTGGCTGTTAGAGAAGTCGGACAAACTTCGCCTATTAATATTGGCATGACTGTTTCACTACGTGATTTTGATCCAGCTCCAACTTGCACTGATGGGCGTCAGAACGGAACTGAAACAGGAAAAGATTGTGGAGGTTCGTGCCCTACTGCTTGCGCGGCGCCGACATTTTCTTGTACTGGTAGTGTAATAGTTAATGCAACTTTATGCACAGATGACAATATTGGTTTAACTGCAGATACTGCCTATACTGCGGTTGATAGTTGTGGAGCACCTAAATGTGAATATGATTGCAATGCTGGATTTGTAAAAAGTGGAAACTCTTGCATATAAGTGGAATCCATTTTTACGTATATCATTAGTGTTAATGGTGATACTTTATTTGGGCGGATTTGAAGTCCGCTCTTTTGTTTGTTTTTGTGAGTTTTAGTGGATCATACGCAATTTATGGTTTTGCAATCAATAACACTAGATCAGTGTTTTGTGCAACTTTTTTGCTAGCCTATTTTGTTTTTCGGCCAATTGATACGAGAGTATCTCTGAGCTTTTGGATAGTGAGTATTTTATCAAATAGAAACTTATTGCTAATATTAATTTAAGCAGAACCATGCATTGCGTGTGACCCGTTTTAGTTTATTTGCAAAAAATTTTCAAGTTTGTGGTATAATTAATTGTGATGAATAGTAAAGAAGCTCAAAATAGAATAGAAAAGTTGCGTAAGGAAATCGATAAACATCGTTATCTTTATCATGTCTTAGATAAACCTGAAATTGAAGATACAGTATATGATTCTCTATTTGAAGAGCTTTTAGATTTAGAAAAACAATTCCCAGAATTTTTTTCAGCTGGAAGCCCCACACAGCGAGTCGGGGCAGAGCCTTTGAAAGGATTTAAAAAAGTACGCCATGCTCATAAGCAATGGTCTTTTGATGATATTTTTGATTTCAAAGGTTTGAAAGCCTGGGACGAAAAAGTGCGGCGCATGATTGAGAAAATAGTAACTAGTAATCAGCAACCAGTAACTAGTAAAAAAGTAAAATTAAATTCAAAAGAAAATCAATTAACCCGTGACGAGTTACCAGTTACTGGTTACGAATTGGAATATGTTTGTGAAATGAAGATTGATGGTTTGAAAATGATCTTGACTTATAAGGACGGGATTCTAGTTGAAGGAGCTACACGTGGCGATGGAGCGGTTGGTGAAGATGTGACTCATAATCTTAAAACAATTCAAAGTTTGCCTATACAATTAAATGAAAAAGTTGATGCAGTGGTTGTTGGAGAATGCTGGCTGAGTAAAAATGAACTCGCTCGTATTAACTCTCAGCGCTTGGAAAACGGAGAAGCAATTTTTGCCAACACTAGAAATGCTGCTGCTGGCAGTATTAGGCAGCTTGATCCGAGAGTAGCATCCAGTAGAAGGCTGGACTCTTTTATTTATGATATAGATGAAATTCAAGTGACTAGTAACTCGTCACTAGTCACTGGGGAAGAAATTCTAAATTCTAAATTCCAAATTCCAAACACGCAGACTGAAGAACTTGAACTGCTGGAAAAGTTTGGATTCAAGGTGAATCAAGATAGGAAACTTTGTAAAAGTATTGATGAGATTCAAAAATTTTATGAAAAATGGATTGAACTGAAGGACAAGCAGCCATATGAAATTGATGGCATTGTCATCAAACTCAATTCCCGTCAGTTGCAAGAATCTTTGGGTTATACTGGCAAATCACCTCGCTGGGGAATCGCATATAAATTTCCGGCTCAAAAAGTGACAACTATTGTCGAAGATATAAAGGTACAAGTAGGGCGCACCGGAGCTTTGACGCCCGTAGCACATCTTCGCCCAGTGCGTGTGGCAGGCTCTACAGTGAGCCGGGCGACCCTTCATAATGAGGATGAGATAAAGAGGCTTGATGTCAGGATTGGTGACACTGTGGTCATCCACAAAGCTGGAGACGTCATTCCAGAGGTTGTCGAAGTGATGAAAAAGCTTAGAACAGGTAAAGAAAAGGCTTTCAACATGCCCAGTAAATGTCCTATTTGTGGCGGCCCAGTCCAAAGACAAATAACCGGTAATCAGCAATCAGTAACCAGTAATCGGTCACCAGTAATCAGTAATAGGAAGAAACAAATAGCCGAGGACCAGTTACCAGTTACTAGTTACCAGTTACCTGAATTAAGTGCGGCACATTATTGTTTGAATCCTAAATGTTTTGCAGTTGAGAAGGAACAAATAATCCATTTTGTTTCACGCAAAGGATTTGATATTGTTGGACTTGGAGAAAAAATTGTCGAGCAACTTTTGCAGGAAGGAATAATTTCCAATGTGGCTGATATTTTTGAATTGACGGAAGGTGATTTGAAACCGCTTGAACGATTTGCTGAAAGGTCAGCTGAAAAGCTTATTGAATCCATTGGGAAAAGCAAAGGCATTTCCTTAGAGAAATTTTTGTATTCCTTGGGAATTAGATTTGTTGGCGAGGAAACGGCAGTTTTAGTAACCAGTAACTTGCAACTAGTAACTAGTGAAAAAATACAAAATCTGGAAGATTTGGTAGACGTGTTTGCTGATATAAATATTGATAATTGGAAAAGTATCAAGGGTATTGGAGAAAAGTCAGCGGAAAGTTTATCCGTTTGGTTTAGTGAAGAAGATAATATCCAGCTGCTCAGGAAGATGCATGAATTAGGAGTCGAGCTGGAAATGGAAAATAAAAATGGCGCAGTAAGAAGCTATAAGCTGGCTGGTCAAACATTTGTTTTGACTGGAGAGTTGTCAGCCTTTACAAGGGATGAGGCTAAGGATATGATAAGGAAAAGGGGCGGCAGCGTTTCTTCATCGGTAAGCAAGAAAACGGATTACGTTGTGGCTGGGGAAAATGCCGGATCAAAATATGACAAAGCTGTAAAATTAGGGGTGAATGTTATAGATGAGGAAGAATTTGTGAAATTGTTAAGTGAATAATATCTAGGGTAATAAATCTCAAATCTCAATGACAAATGCCAAATAAAATCCAAAATCTTAAATCCTAAATTTTGGGAATTGGGATTTGAGTCATTTATTTGATATTTAGATTTTGACATTGAGATTTGCAAATTTATGTTAAGTAAAGAGGAAATATTACATATCGCGACACTTGCCAGAATTGGAGTGACTGAAAAGGATGTCGAAAAATATCAACATGATTTGTCTGAAATCTTAGACTATTTCAAGAAATTGGAAGAAGTCGATGTTGAAGATGTTGAACCAATTGGTCACATTACTGGTATGTTGAATACTTTTCGTACAGACAAGCATGAAGATTTTGGGTTAATTGGAAAAGAGGCTATCATGAAAAATGTGCCTGAAATTAAGGATGGATGCATTAAGGTAAAAAGCGTACTATAGTAATAAATAACTAGCAACTAGCAACTCGTAACTCGTAACTAGTAAAATATGTATTCTTTATAACTAGCAACTAGTAACTCGTAACTAGTAACTCGTAACTAGTAAAATGGGTATCCTTTCAATTATTGCTGATTACCAGTTACTGATTACTAGTTATTTTAAGTTAGATTACCAGTTACTGATTACTAGTTATTTTAAATTATGATTAGAGATTTACATCAGAAACTTATAAATAAGGAAATTACTTCAGTTGAATTGACGGAGCAATATTTTTCAGTGATCGAAGAAAAGGATAAGGAGATTGGCGCGTATTTGACGCTAACTAAAGAACTTGCTATGCAGCAAGCCAGATTTGTTGACGAAAAGATTTCAAAAGGTGAAGAAATAGATTTATTGGCCGGAATACCATGCGCAATCAAAGACAATCTTTGTGTGGATGGGTATCGAACAACGGCTGGAAGTAAAATTTTGGATAATTATATTGCACCTTATGATGCGACTGTGATTAAGCGGCTCAAAGAAAGCGCTGCTGTTATTCTTGGCAAGACTAATATGGATGAATTTGCCATGGGCTCATCAACTGAAAACAGCGCCTATCAAATAACAAGAAATCCAGTCGACACTTCAAGAGTTCCTGGAGGGTCTTCTGGCGGAAGTATTGCTGCTGTGGCGGCAGGTGAAGCTGTTTGGTCATTGGGAACAGACACTGGCGGCTCTATTCGTCAACCAGCTTCTCTTTGCGGAGTGGTTGGACTCAAACCGACTTATGGACGAGTTTCGCGTAGCGGCGCAATTGCTATGGCCTCGAGTCTTGATCAAATAGGACCAGTTGCGACAAGTGTAGAAGACGTTGCTATCATTTTGTCTCGCATTTCTGGACAAGACCCTATGGATGCAACTACTGCAAGAAGCGGAGATAAAAAATACGAAGACTATTTGACTGGTGATATTACTGGTAGCATTATCGGTGTTCCGAAAGAATATGTCGAAAGCTTGGAAGGTGAAATAAAAGAAGTTTTTGAAAAGTCATTGGAAAAATTCAAAAGTCTTGGCGCAAAAATTGAAACTATAAGTCTTCCGAATGCTCAGTATGCATTGCCTACATATTACATAATTATGACAAGTGAGGTTAGTTCGAATCTCGCTCGTTTTGATGGGATTAAATATGGCTTAAAAGTGAATGACTTATCCGAATCAGTATCCGAATTAAATCCAAATGAAAACTCAAATGCAATTCCAAGAACTTTATTGGAAACATATTTGGACACTAGAAAAATTGGATTCGGCGACGAAGTTAAGAGGAGAATAATGCTTGGAACGTACGCTCTAAGTAGCGGCTACTATGACGCATACTATGTTAAGGCTCAAAAGGTTCGAGCTTTGATTCGCAAGGATTTCGAGGAAGCTTTCAAAAAAGTTGATTTTATTTATTCTCCGACAACTCCTGAAGTTGCATTTAAGATTGGTGAAAAAACCAGTGACCCACTCAAGATGTATCTTGGTGATATTTATACTGTGACTGCAAACATGGCTGGCGTTCCAGCAATTTCATTTCCTATTGGGTTTCAAACCGTTGAAGACAAAGACCTTCCGATTGGTGGACAGATAATGGGAAAATGGTTTGATGAAGAAGGAGTACTTAATGTGGCACATACGTACGAAATAAATAAATAGTTTTTATTTATAATGGGGTTTCATGATTTAATTTGTTTTCTAATTTCTAATTTCTAATTTAGAATTTTGAATCAATTTTTAATGAATTAATTTTTAATCATTAAAGCATTGAGATATTCGAATTTTATTCGAAATTTTTGCTCCAAGCTTATCCCTTGAGGACAAAATTCATAATTTGAAATTATTTAAATTCGTGGATTACGACCTGCAAAATTTTATAGACATACTCGTTGCGATATTAAGTGGTTTTTATTACTCCTCTTTCATGTTGACTGTAAAAATTTTAGCTGGCATATATCTGTTCGTACTATTGGTTGATATTATCTTGATGCTTATTCTTCGCGATGTTCCGTCGCATCTTCGTGTTGGATTAAGAGGTACTGACATTCCACTGGTTTCAAAAAGTAAGATGCAAAAACGTTGGGATAAAGTTAAGAAGCGACTTAAAGATGGAAATCCATCGCAATATAAAGTTGCGATTATTGAAGCTGACGCGATTGTAGAAGAAATTTTGGATGGTATTGGATATAAGGGTGCCAACATGACAGAGAAACTTGAAAGCGTTGGTGCGGCTCATTTGGATGATCATTTGGAATCCTTGAAGGGTGTGCATTTGATAAGAAATAGGATTGTGCACGAGGCAGACTATGAGATTGATGAAACTACTGCAAGTGCTGTAATTGGCGTTTATGAGAACTTCTTGAAATACCTTGAATTTATGGAATAACATATTTTGCAATTATTTCCGAAAAAACAACGTTTTTATTGACGTTGTTTTTTATTACTTACGGGTCGTTTTTTGCTGAAAATTCTCTGGCTCGCTTCTGCCGGTTCGAGTCCTTTCTTTAATCGCTTGCTTAGTTCCGCGTCGCTCGATTGCCGCCGCAATCTCACTCCTTGTCCGCGGCAGCGCCAAATCCTCGCTCGCTCGAATTTGTCGGCGCACGCTGCGTCGCCATTCTGCTGAATGTCGACTTGCTTGCTTCTGCCGGTTCGAGTCCCTTCGAACTCATACAATTTCAAAAAAGTCACACCCTTTTTGGGGTGTGACTTTTTTGAAATAATGCGGGACCGAAGGGACTCGAACCCTCGACCTATTGCGTGACAGGCAATCGCTCTAACCAGCTGAGCTACGATCCCATAAATTGTATAAAGTATTTTGTATAAAGTATAACGTATGAATACATCATACATAATACCAAATACATCATACTGCTATGTAGCAGGGGCGGGACTCGGACCCGCGACCCCAGCCTTATGAAGGCTGTGCTCTAACCAACTGAGCTACCCTGCCAACTCAACAAATAACTTATAACTAACCACAAACAACCGTGGGTTTTTGTTATAGGTTATGAGTCATAAGTTGTAGGTCAACTTTGTTGCGGGAGTAGGATTTGAACCTACGACCTCGTGGTTATGAGCCACGCGAGCTGCCAGACTGCTCCATCCCGCTATATATAACATTCCTAATTATACGCATTTTTTGAATATTGTCAAACATGCTTATTAGTAACCATTGAAATCATAAAAAGTGCATAAAAGCCTTGCAACTGAGCCAGTCTTCGGCTATAATAGATAAGTACTACTTTGAGTTAATACAAATAAAAACATGACATTAAAATCGTACCTTTGGGGAATGCGCACAGCTGCAATTCTTTCACTCGCGGTCTGGGTTTTGGTTTTAAGGCAAATTGATCCTGATTCCTCTGGGATAGCTGGAAAATTTCTCTTCTTTGCATCGACATTTCTTTTTTTAGCAGGTTGGCTAATTCTTTTTTTTACTTGGCTAAGAAAGAAAATTGGGGGAGGGGAGGAAGTTGCTTTGACCTATCTCGGCATTAGTTTCAGGCAAGGCATATTTATAGCATTTTTGGCAATCTTATTGCTGCTGATGCAAAGTTTACGTGTTTTGACTTGGTGGGACAGCATGCTCACTGTTGCAGGAATACTACTAGTTGAATTATATTTTCTAACGAGAAGGTAAATATTTGTATTAAAACAAGAAATTGTTAAATGGTTAAATTGTTGAATGGCTGGCTAAGCTATCTTTTAACAATTTAACAATGTAACAGTATGACAATTTAAATTATGGCAAAAGAAAAAAAGATAGCAGGAAGTGAATATGGTGCCAAATCCATTCAGGTTTTGGAAGGACTTGATCCGGTTAGAAAGCGCCCCGGAATGTATATTGGTGGAACATCCACCGAGGGTCTTCATCATTTGATTTGGGAAGTTGTGAATAATTCAATCGATGAAGCAATGGCTGGTCATGGAGATGATATTTTGGTTCAACTTTTACCTGATAATATTATTTCAGTCCGAGATTATGGACGTGGAATTCCAGTTGAAATCCATCCACAAACTAAAAAGTCAACATTGGAAACTGTTTTGACGGTTTTGCATGCTGGGGGAAAATTCGGGGGGGATGGATATAAGATTTCCGGAGGACTTCATGGTGTGGGTGTCTCAGTTGTTAATGCCCTTTCTTCATGGACTAAAGTTGAGGTTTGCCGCGAAGGAAAACTTTGGGTGCAAGAATTTAAAAAAGGTATTTCACAAGGGAATGTGAAGGCTGTTGGAAAATCAGACCGCACTGGAACAACTATCACTTTCAAGGCTGACTCAGAAATATTTCCAGAAATTAAATACAGCTGGACTAAAATTTTGGATTACGTTCGTCAACAGGCATATCTTACCAAAGGTGTGAAAATTGTTGTGGAGGATAGGCGCGAAGCAACGGCTCCAGATTTGGATTATAAAATTCGAAGACACGGATTTTATTTTGATGGAGGAATTGTTTCTTTCGTGAAATTCTTGAATCGAGGAAAAGTTGTGAAGAATGATATTCCTGTTTACGTTGAAAAAAATGTAGACGATGTGGCTGTGGAAATTTCCTTGCAATACACCGATGGATATAAGGAGCATCTTTATTCTTTTGCTAATAACATTTTTACACCGGAAGGTGGAATGCATGTGACTGGTTTTAAGATGGCGCTGACTCGCGTGCTTAATGACTACGCCAAGAAAAATAATCTCATTAAGGAAAAAGATGGGGGAATGACAAGCGAAGATTTAAAGGAGGGTCTTACAGCTGTTGTCAGTGTCAAACTTCGTAACCCTCAATTTGAAGGACAGACCAAATCTAAACTTGGAAATGCTGAAGTTCGTGGAATTGTTTCCAGTATCACTTCCGAAGGTCTGGTTGAATATTTGGAAAAAAATCCAGGTAACGCCAAGTCAATGATTGATAAATGTCTTTTGACGGTAAGGGCAAGAATTGCTGCCAGAGCTGCTAAGGATGCAGTGCTTCGTAAGGGAGCATTGGAGGGTATGACGCTGCCAGGAAAGCTTGCAGACTGCACAACACGTAATGCAGAACTTTCTGAACTTTACATTGTAGAGGGAGACTCTGCTGGAGGCTCAGCCAAACAAGGAAGAAACCGAATGTTTCAAGCTATTTTGCCGTTGCGAGGAAAATTGGTGAATGTGGAAAAAACAAGTTTGGATAAAGTGGTGAAGTCTGATACTTTGAAACCGATTATTATTGCCCTAGGTTGCGGAATTGGAGAAACTTTTGATGCAAGCAAAATTAGATACGGAAAAATCATAATCATGGCCGATGCCGACGTTGATGGTTCGCACATTCGCGTGCTTCTTCTGACTTTCTTCTATCGATATTTCGAAGAGCTCATTACGAATGGAAACATTTACATTGCTCAACCGCCACTCTATAGAATTCAAAAAGGAAAAGATGTGCGTTGGGTTTATAATGATGAAGAAAAAGATAAGATTATTGAAGAATTGAGATTGAAAGCGGCTGATAAAGCGGCTGATAAAGCTTCAGAAAAAAAGGCTGCTGCGAAAAAAGTTGCTGAAGAACATGGAGATGAACTCTCACAAGAAGAAATTGAAGCTGAAGGCGGAGATGTTGAAAAAATTGCTGGTGTAACCATCCAACGATATAAAGGTCTTGGAGAAATGAATCCACAACAATTGTGGGACACTACTATGGATCCTGAACATCGCAAGATGATGAAAGTTGAAATTGAAGATGCTGAAGAAGCTGACAGAGTGTTTGATGTGTTGATGGGCAGCGATGTTGAGCCACGTCGTCGCTTCATTCAAACTCACGCTAAGAGTGTGAAGAATCTGGATGTCTAAAAAGCTTATAACTTACAACTCATAACCAATAACAGAATACAAAAAACAAAACTCACCGTAAAAAGTGGGTTTTACTTTTTTTATAAAAAATATGTTTAATAAATTCAATAAAAATGCTACAATAAATATAAGTAAAATACTAAATAAATTAATTGAAATATTAAGAAGACTTGTATTATGTACAAAATACACTCTACTTAATACTTTCTACATGCATTTATGAATCCAGTGCAAACATGGGGAGGAGCAATCGCAAGTTCACTCGTTGGTTTATGGGGAAGATTTATTAATTTCATTCCGACATTGGTTGGTGCTCTGCTTGTTTTTTTATTGGGAATGATTGTGGCATCTGTTCTTGGAAAAGTTGTAGAAAGAATTGTGAGAGCTATGCGCATTGATGGGGCTATTGAGAGGCTGGCAATCAGTGAAAAATTGAAAGAGCATGGCATTGAGATGAGTGTTTCAACTTTACTTGGCAAATTGGTGCAATGGTTTTTGGTCTTGGTTTTTCTTATGGCAGCAACTGACATTCTTGGACTCGACCAAGTTACAAGTTTTTTGAACAGTGTTATTTTATATCTGCCAAACGTTGTTGTGGCAACTATAGTTTTGACAATCGCATTCTTGCTCAGTAGTTTGATGTATGCAATCGTTCGCTCAAGCACGAAGGCAGCCGGTGTTATGAGTGCAACTCTTTTGGCTACACTTATTAAATGGTCGATTATTGTTTTCGGACTTTTGGCTGCACTTATACAATTGGGAATTGCAACGTCTTTGGTAAATACTCTTTTCATTGGACTTGTGGCTGCACTTTCTTTGGCTATCGGACTTGCTTTTGGTTTGGGTGGCAAAGATGAAGCGGCTTTAATTTTGAAGAAAATCCGTGAAGAAATAACTGAGAAGAAATAATAATCGTATTAAGTGGAAAAGTTTACTCAAAATAAAAGGAAAGGATTCACCCTGATAGAACTTTTGATTGTCATTGCAATCATCGGTATTTTGGCGAGCGCCATTTTGGTTAATGTGAGTAGCGCAAGAGTGAAAGCAAGGGATGCAAAAAGAAAAACACAACTTCTTTCCGTCAGAACTGGACTTGAAATGTATTACGCTGCTCATGGCAAATATCCGCCTGCCGGAGGTTGCGCTTATGGAACCAATTGTTACGTTCATAGCACATCAGCTTTAAATTGGATTCCAGCTTTGTCGGCTGAAATCGGCAACTTGCCAGCAGACCCTATTAATAACACTGATGGGCCGTGGGTTGCTGGACACTACGCGTATTCTTACGGAAATGTTTCGGTGGATGGTCAAAACTATGATCTTACTGCTCAATTAGAAAGTCCTTCGGATCCTGATAGGTGCGAGGTAAGACATTATACCTTTTATTTTGATGATCAACCCTGGTGTGATGCGCCAAACGATATGTATTCCAAGCAGATTTATGAAGTTTCACGATGATTTCAAAAAAGCGGACAATAAGAATCTTCATAATTTTTCAAGTATTCCAGGGTGAAAATGATTAAATAAAAACTGCAATAGTGAGGAATAATTTTTTTAGAATTTTTCAGGTAGTTGAATGTAGAATTTAAGCTACTTTAAAATTTAAATTTATGCTTAAAATTTGCTTTATTTGAAGCAAATTTTTGCGTTTAAGGAAATAATAAAAAAATACTACTGCTAAAAGCTTGACACATATTTTGTTTCTGTTATCATGGATTTACGTCCAAAAAAAATGTTCTAAGAAAAAAGCATCTTGAGCAAAAAAATGAGACAAAAATTTAGTGGGTGAGTTCGGGAGCTCTTTTATGTGTGCCTCGAAATTCACTTCCAAAGTGAGTTTTTTAATTGGCCTTCAAAATTTTGAATTTTGACCGGACAATATATGCCCGAAGGGCGATTCCTTAAAAATAGTGCTGAAACAACATCATCTAATTTTACTAGTTACGAGTTACTAGTTACTGATTACTAGAAGAAGTTTCCGCATTATTAGTAGCTTTACAATTTTGGTCTATTGTGAATACGTGTGGTATGTAGTGATTAGCGGAATTGCATACTGGGCGCAGCCATCACAATTAGTCAATAAGTAGGTCGTGCATATATGCTTGCTGCATATATCACATCAAAAACGATTTCAAAGAGTTTGAAATGTTTGT
>LBTS01000016.1:36527-37078 GCA_000992165.1 Candidatus Moranbacteria bacterium GW2011_GWC2_37_8
TAACGTATATGGTGGATGCCTTGACTGAAATAAGCGATGAAGGACGCAGCTGGCTGCGATAATCCTCGGGGAGCTGTTAAGCAAGCTTTGATCCGGGGGTCTCCGAATGGGGCAACCCTTCCAGTTATTACTGGAAATCTTGAACTGAATTCATAGGTTCATGAAGCGAACCCTGGGAATTGAAACATCTTAGTACCAGGAGGAATATAAAACAATATGTGATTCCCCAAGTAGTGGCGAGCGAACGGGGAAAAGTCTAAACCATGCCTTCGGGCATGGGGTTGCGAGGTAATTGGACTCTGTTGACAGGGGCCAGTCATGAATCATTAGCAAAATGCTCTGGAAAGTGCAGCCATAGCGGGTAATAGCCCCGTATGCGAAAATCATTCATGCCAGGTGCAATTATCCTCAAGTAAGGCGGGACCGGAGAAATCCCGTCTGAATCTGGGAGCACTACTCTTCCAAGACTAAATATTATTTCAGATCGATAGCGAACTAGTACCGTGAGGGAAAGGTGAAAAGCATCCCGATGAGGGAGGTGAAATAGAACT
>LBTS01000017.1 GCA_000992165.1 Candidatus Moranbacteria bacterium GW2011_GWC2_37_8
ACTGAAGAAGCTTTGGCTCTTGTGAAAGCAGGAAAAATTGCAAAATTTGACGAAGCAGTTGAAGTTCACATGAAACTTAATGTTGACCCTAAGAAGGGAGACGAACAAGTTCGTGGAGCAGTTGTGCTTCCTCATGGAACTGGAAAAACTCTTCGTATCGCAGTTGTGACTTCATCTAAAGCCACTGAGGCTAAAGAAGCTGGAGCTGACTACGTTGGAGCTGAAGATTTGATTGAAAAAATTAAACTTGGGAAAATGGAAGAGGTTGACGTTATCGTAGCTAGTCCGGAAATGATGCCGAAACTTGCAGCTGTTGCTAAAATCCTTGGGCCCCGAGGCTTGATGCCAAGTCCTAAGACTGAAACAGTTACTGACAAAATCAAGGAAGCTGTTGAAATGCTTAAAAAAGGTAAACTTAGTTTCAAGAATGACAATACTGGAAATGTTCACCAAGTAATTGGAAAACTTTCTTTCGATGTTAAAAAACTTGAAGAAAACTACGCAACATTTATTGACGCTATTCAAAAGGCTCGTCCTGCTGGAGTTAAGGGTAAATATGTGATGTCAATCTCTGTTTGCTCAACTATGGGACCAGGAGTCAAAATAGCTCTTTAGGCATTAGCTTTTTAGCTTCTTAGGATATTACAACACAAAAAAGACACCTGCTGGTGTCTTTTTTGTGTTGTAATATTTTTTGACTTTATCAATGTTAGGCGCTACAATAAAGGCAATTAGGTTAATATTTTCTAGAATAATTCAAAGTTATGGCGAAATTGATTTTGGGTATTGCCGGTGAAATGGGGAGCGGAAAAGAAGCTGTTTCGACCTATCTTTGCGAAAAATATGGTGCAAGTTCTCGCAATTTTTCACAAATATTAAAAGACATCTTAGAGCGTCTTTATTTGCCAATCATGAGAGAAAATTTTGCGCCACTTTCTTTAGCTCTTCGCAAAACATTTGGCGAAGATATTTTAGCTAAAGTTATGTTTCATGACGCAGTTGATGATGAGAATGACGTGATTGTTGTTCAAGGAATTCGTCGCAGGCAAGACATGGTTTTTCTTAGAGAATTGCCAAATTTTAAATTTATATATGTAGACGCTGACATTGAAACAAGATTTGAGAGAGTTAAAAATAGAAAAGAAAAAGAAAATGATGCTCTCATAACCTTTGAGCAATTCAAAGCTTCTCATGAATATGAAACAGAAAAGACAATCCTAGGCTTAAAAGATGATGCTGATTATATGATCCAAAATAATGGAACGTACGAGGAGTTATATAGTCAAATTGACAAAATCATAAGTAATCATATATAATTTATTAAAAAACAAAGGAGAAAAGTATGGAAAACATGGAAACTGAAAATGAAATAGGGGGTTGTGTAGAATATTTGCCATTTGAGCAAAGAATTCCTGATTTTCAGTATCAAGAGTTACTTAAAAAAATAAAGACAACTGGAAAAGATAAAATGCCTATTCACGCTAGACTTAGCGAAAACGCTAATTCTGGACATCAGAATTCCAGGGAAATTACTGGGGCCATGCTCCAGTTTGACATGGCTAATGGTTTTCCTGTTTTAACGGAACGCGATTTGAGCAAGTCATTTTATGGAGCAATTGGAGAACTTGTGGCTTTTTTAAATGGTCAAAGCACCTTAGCTGGTCTTAAGGAATATGGTTGCCCATCGATTTTTTGGAAAGATTGGGTAACAAAAGAAAAATGCGCAAACTTTGGTTTGGAAGAGGGCGATTTGGGTGATGGATCATACGGCGGATCCCTTGGTCATTTTAAAACCGCTCAGGGAGAATTTGATCAAGTTACTGCTGTGCAAAGACAAATGGAAAAAGCGCCATTTTTAAGAACTCATGTTTTAACAACCTGGAATCCGCCACTTTCCATGGGGGATCCCGAACAAGGATTTAAACGAGAAGTGGTGGTTGCTCCGTGTCATGGAAATTTTGTTCATTTTGTGCTTTTTGATAAACAAAAAGAATTGGAAATGACTCACACTCAACGCAGCGCCGATGTTCCAGTGGGATTGCAGCTAAATCTTATTGAATGGTCAGCGCTTGGTTTGATGGTTGCTCATTTGCTAGGGTATAAATTTACCAAATACACACACTTCATTTCCAATCCTCATTATTACGATGTTCAGACTGAATCTGTGGATAAGATTTTGTCCATCAAGCCTAATGCTTTTCCAACCGTAAAGCTTAAGCTAAATAGGGAAGTGACTAGAATTCAAGATTTTCGCAAAGAAGATTTTGTGCTCGAAGACTACAAGCCGTCAGAGCCATGGTTTAAAATTCCAACTCCAATATAAACATATGGGTGAGAATATGAACAAAAGCGGATTAAATTTAAAAAACGCTCGCAGCAAGGAATACTTTGATGCAATGAGGAAAATCATTGCTGATGGCGTTTGTCCTTTTTGCCATGATTTTGTTGAGAAGGAAAAACCTGCTTATCATCCCAATGCCGTTCAAGCGGAAAATGATTCATGGGTGGCGACAAGAAATGCTTGGCCATATAACAATACCAAGGAACATCTGATTCTCGTGGTTAAGCGCCATATTAAAACTCCCGAGGAGATGACTGAAAAAGAAATGTTGGAATTCTGGGATATTTTTAAGCAAGTAAAACAAAAGCTTGGAATAACTCACAGCACTTTTTTTATGCGTTCTGATAGCACTGGAGAAACTGGCGCAACGGTACAACACCTCCATGCGCAGATGGTTGTTTCTGGCGGCGAGGGACCCATTATGACTGCAATTGGCTAAGAAAAGTCTTTCATGCGAAATAAGCCCGGAACCTCTTATGGTTTCCGGGCACTTTTTATTTAAATGAGGTAATATTTTAATCTTCCTTAACTAAAATAATTTCTACTCCTGCATTTTTTAGAATATCTTCCGCATCCGAAAGGGAATATCCGCTTTGGTAATAAACTTTTTTTATGCCAGCTTCGGCCACTAATTTGGCACAAGTTGGACAAGGGAAAGTTGTCACATACAAATTAGCTCCATCGAGTCGCATGCCTTCCTTGGCAGCCTTTCCGATCAATGATGCTTCAGCATGTATGGAATTTGAAAGGTGATGATTTTCTCCTGCATCGAAACACATTCTGAGATCTCCATAAACAGCCATATTCTCTTGAGTTGGAACATGTCTATTGAAAGCTGATAATATCACTGAGCCATTTTTGTCTGTGACAAGTGCTCCAATTTGTCTCCACCAATTAGCGCTTTGTTCTTGCAGCTCATTTGTTTTATTAATAAGTTCGCGATGAGCGTTTTCATTTGTAATTATTCTGTCAGAAGAAACTTCCAATTCCTGGGTTGAAACTGGTCGATTCCATCTCAGAAAAACATTCTCAAATTTAACTTTTTTGTCCTTAAGAAATTCTTCTTTAAACCAGTGAGAAACATCCTCGTTTGGCAAAACAAAAGAGACATCATGAAGATCATTTAACTCTTTCAGCTTATCAATTGTTAATAAATCGACTTCTTTTACAATGCCTGATTTCTTGATAAAATCAAAAACAATTTTTTGATCGACTGTTCGAAGATCTCTTTGAAGATTTACAAATCTGTCCCATTTTTCTAAAATCGAATCGTCCAATATATAAAGATGGTCCGGATATTTTTTGAATAATTCAAGGTACTTAATATGAATAACCGGAACGAGTGCAATTAAAATTTTTTTTTCAGACATTTTTGAAAATTATTTTTTATAAAGGAATTTTGCAATAACTTCTTGAAGTTCTTTGGCAAGATCTTCGGCTCCTTTGATGGTTAAGAGTCTGATCCTTGCAGTAGTGGAGGTGGTGGATTGAGGTTCCATATTGATAATTTCTTTGCAGTATTCTTTATGTTCTTCGCGAACTTCCTGAAGGAAAGTTTTTCCGTCTACGTTTGGTGGCGTTGTCTCAGATATTACAAATATATCTGGTTGAATGTCTCTGATTAGCCTCCCGTGGTCTGTCTTTGATTCCTTCATGACAATCAAATCAACTGGTCTCAAATGAGAGATCATCTTAACTCTTTCTTCCTGCGGCACTATTGGGCGAGTGGGACCTTTGCGGTGCCTCACTACCTCATCCGTATCAACCCCTACAATCAGCACATCACCAAGTTGTTTGGCTTTATGCAGATATTGAGCGTGCCCTTCATGAATGAGATCCCATACCCCCTGGGTCAAAACAACCCTGTAGCCATTTTTTTTGAGGAGAATTGAGATTTTTCCAATTTCTTTTGATGGGATAAGTTTCCCGCTTCCTAAAAGGCTTGATATTTCAATATCCATAAATTTCAGTTGATTATTTTTGTATAGCCATATTATCACTTAGATATTATGTTGGCAATGTCGAACTAATTCATCTGAATATATGTAGTTTTGAATCCCGAGTCATTAATCTGAAGATTTCCTAGTGTTTTGATTCAGAAATAAGGGAAAAGCATTGCTCAAGGCTTTTTTGTGTGATATTATAGGCTTACTATGGAAGAAAATAAAAACTATGAATAATCCCAAAATAAGTATTATTTGCGCGATTGCAGAAAACAGGGCGATTGGAAAAAACAATCAGCTTCTTTGGCATATCCCGGAAGATTTTAAACATTTCAAAAATATAACTTCCGGCCATGTAATTTTGATGGGCAAGAAAACTTTTGAATCTATTGGAAAGCCATTGCCAAATCGCGCGAACATTGTTATTACACGCGATACAAACTTTTCAGCTGAAGGGATTATTGTTGCTAATTCAGTTGAGGAAGCAATCAACAAGGCGAAGGAAATTGAAAAAGAAGAAGTATTCATTATCGGCGGTGGACAAATTTATCAGCAAGCCATGAATATGGCGGATAAATTGTATCTGACTGTAGTGGAAGGAATTTTCGATGCCGATACTTTTTTCCCAGACTATAGCGAGTTTAAAAATGTTGTTAGCGAAAGAAAAAGTAGCGACGAAAATTTTAAGTATATATTTTTAGAATTAATAAAAGAATAATATGAAAAAAGAAAATGATAATAGAGATGTGGAATTTTTTTATGAAATGGGGCAGTTGAGATTGCTGAACAGGATGTGGCGCAGATTTTTTTTGCTATCATCTGCAAATGTTGCTGAACACACATTAAGAGTGCTTTGGATTGCTTTGGCTTTAGCGAAAAAAGAAGGTGTTAAGGATGAAGAAAAAATCATGAAAATGGCCTTAGTTCATGACATCACTGAAAGCAGGACAGGAGATACGGATTATATTTCACGACAATATGTTGAGCAAAAAGAAGAAATGGCTATAGAAGATATATTAAGAGAAACCATACTCGAAGAAGATTTTTTAAGTGTGTGGAAGGAATATGGAAAAAGAGAATCAATAGAATCTAAAATTGTTAAGGATGCTGATAATTTGGATGTGAATCTGGAATTGAAAGAGAATGGAATCCAAACTGTTGCTGACAAATTTAATGGTCCACGTGAGATGTTAGTTAAACCAAAATTGTATACAAAATCGGCAAAAAAATATTGGGAATTAATAGGAAAATCGGATATGCATGATTGGCACGTAAATGGAAGAAATAGATTTAATGAAGGGGATTGGAAAAAGAAACAAAAAAAGTAATTGATTATATTTGAAAAAAAATGGAAAACCAAACCAACATTAATGCAATTGCTGTAGAGAAGAAAAGTCTCATAGATCAAATTACTCAATTTGCGATACCAATCCTGACAATTACTTCTCAAATTTTGATGGCCGCGAAGTTCCCCCAATGGGGGCTGATCCTTACTTTGATGGCTCAACCCTTTTGGCTTTATTCTACATGGAAGTCTTATAAAAAAGCTGGACAAATCGGAATCTTGATTAACACGATTTTGTATACGCTAGTAACTGCTGCTGGAGTTGTTAATTATTGGCTATTGAAATAAATAGATATGAGTTCAAAAAATATTGAAACTGAAATAAGAAGCCTAATTGACAAAGATCAATATAGAAAACTTCTAAAATTTTTCAAAAAAGAAGGCAAATTTCTTGGTGAAGAAAATCAAATCTCATATTATTTTTCTGGACCTGAAGATTTAAGAATTCAAAAGAGTGATAAATCTGCAAAGATATGGCTAAAAAAAGGAAAGATGCATGACGACTCTCGTGAGGAAATCGAAGTTAAACTCGAACTGAAAGAATTTAAAAATGCTGAAAAATTATTTGAAGCATTGGGTTACGAGATAAAAATTCAATGGTTTCGCAAAAGAAATACTTTTTTATGGAAAGGTGTAAGTGTGATGTTGGATGATACGAAAGGTTATGGTCACATTATTGAATTGGAAAAAAT
This sequence comes from Candidatus Moranbacteria bacterium GW2011_GWC2_37_8, assembly GCA_000992165.1. Lineage (GTDB taxonomy): Bacteria > Patescibacteriota > Minisyncoccia > Moranbacterales > GWC2-37-73 > GWC2-37-8. The sequence goes on from LBTS01000017.1 coordinate 6,322, forward strand.
GTGTAAGGAGGAGCAGAAAGAAAAAACCATCAATGCGCTCAGGACAAAAATGAATCAGCTCAAAATAGAAGAAACCAAAAAAGAAGAATTTGAAAAGAAATTTGAATACTATAAAAATAATTGGAAAAAATTAGTTAAGTAATGTTGCCGAGTTTTTGAAATTGAGTCATTGAGATTTTATTGGAATTTGGAAATTGAGATTTGGAAATTTGAGCATCGTTATTCGAAGTTGAAATTTGTAATTAAAAGTTAAATTTTAAATAGGTAAAAAATTTTAAAAATTTATGAAATACATTCCCGTCATCGGTATGGAAGTTCATGTGGAGCTCAAGACTCATTCAAAAATGTTTTGCTCTTGCAAAAATTCCCTTGGCCATGAAAAGCAGCCTAATATCCATATCTGTCCGGTTTGCACTGCGCAGCCTGGAACTTTGCCAGTGCCAAATGAAAAAGCAATTGAAGCTGTGCAATTGGCGGGGCTTGCCCTTAACTGCGAGCTGAATTTGAAATCAAAATTTGATCGCAAAAATTATTTTTATCCCGATATCCCAAAAGGTTACCAGATTTCACAATATGATCAGCCTCTTTGCGGATTAGGACACATGGACATCCAAGCGCTAGTGACCAGTGACCAGTTACCAGTTACTAAAAGAATTGGAATTACTCGAATTCATCTCGAGGAGGACACTGGTAAGCTTGTTCACCCGGAGGGCGCCGATTATACCCTGATAGACTTTAATCGCGCTGGAGTGCCGCTCATGGAACTTGTAACTGAGCCTGATATTGAAAACGGCGAACAGGCTAGAATTTTTTGCACCAAACTTCAGCAAATCTGCCGATATCTTGGAATTTCGGATGCTGACATGGAAAAGGGAAATATGCGCTGTGAAGTGAATCTTTCTTTGCATAAGGCTGATGAAGAAAAACTTTCAGGCACAAAAGTTGAAGTGAAAAACATCAACTCTTTTCGTTTTGTTGAGAAGGCTATCAATTATGAAATTGAGCGGCAGACTGAAATGTTGGAGAACGGCGAAAAAATCGTGCAAGAAACTCGCGGTTGGGACAGTGTGAAAAATGTGACTGTTTCGCAACGAAAAAAAGAATCAGCTCATGACTATCGATATTTTCCGGAGCCTGATATTCCACCAATGGAATTCACAAAGGAATATGTTGAAAGTCTGAAACATAAACTTCCTGAGCTTCCCAATGCTAAAGAAATCAGATTTGCCGATGAGTATTCCTTGAATGCGCAGGATATTTCAGTTCTGACTGCTGAAAAAGATTTGGCTGAATATTTTGAACAAATTATCAGTGAGCTTAAGGAAAAAATTGCTTCTCATGAAATTGAGGCTGGTGAGGAAAAGGCGATCAAATTAGCTGTAAACTATTTGATTTCAGAAGTTAGAAAACATTTAGCAGAAAACAATCATGATATTCGTGATATTAAAATTACTCCGGAAAATTACGCGGAACTTATCGGAATTGTGGCTGACGGAAAAATTAATTCATCTGCAGCGCAGACAGTTTTGAAAGAAATGTATCACACAGGCGGCGACCCATCGCAAATCATCGAAGAAAAAAATCTTGGGCAAGTTAATGACACAGGAGAGCTGGAAAAAGTTTTGGACGAAGTTTTGGCAGCCAATGAAAAATCAGTGGAAGACTTTAAGGCAGGCAAGGAAAATGCTCTTAAATTTTTGATGGGGCAGGTGATGAAGCAATCTGGCGGAAAAGCAAACCCTCAGGTCGTTATGGAAATGCTTAAGAAAAAACTTAGCTAGATTGACAATATATCAAAATAGGTGTATAACATAAGATAATCCTTTAGCGAATAAAAGGGTATTAATACCCCAGGGCAAGCCCTGGACCCAATGGGCTCACGCGGCAAGCCGCGAGGTATTAAACCTTTTGGTATCTGCGCTCGCTCGGAAAAGAAAATTCATTTTCTTTCCGCTCGCTTCGCTTGATAATAAAAATATGTTTGAAGGAATCTTCAAAAAGGCGGCTACATTGGAATCCATGAATTATACAAATGTGGAAGGAAAGGCAATGAATGAAAAAATGTATGTGGCTTGGCTTAATGGTGCCAAAAAACAACTCAAGGACAAGGTTGCAAATGAAATCTTAGTAAAAAAGCAGCAGCCTGGATTTACAAGCGAAAAGATGCAACAAGCTGGAAGAGATGCTGTGCAAAGCGTAATGACCGAATCTAAACATTTTCAGAATAATCCAAATGACACCGTAGATGTTAAAGCTTCCAAGGAAGGACTTAGGTCGGCAGTAAATATGATTATGCGCGAATGCGGACTTTCTGAATCTGAGCTATTTGTTCGAGCAAATAATATTGAAGAAGTTATTGAACTTGGCGAAGATGATATAGTTTCTGAACCGATTGTGGAAATATCAGAGCCGACTTATGAACAAATAGAAATGCAAGCAGTTGGTATTTCCGATTCAGCGAAACAATATGAAGAGCAGTATTTGAATGGAGTATTGATTCCGATGTGGGAAAAATATGAAAAAGAAACTGATCAAGAAATGAAGAGTCGTTATTACAGTGAGTATTTAAATGTGCAAAAGGGATATATTGAAATAATAGATGAGGACTTGAGTGAAATTGGGGATAGTGATTATTTTGAAATGTCAGCTGCAAAAGGTGAATTATTTAATGTTCGCAAAAAGATAGCTGAATATGGCGTTTCTATGGATAGCACTGTGCCTACCGTACGTGAAGCTGCCTAATAGAGCCTTTGGTTATTTAAAAGCGGGTTTCCTGAATGATACAGGAAACCCGCTTTTATTGTGTTTCTTTTTTGAGGGTAAAATGTCTACCTATCATCTTTTTCTCGATGCGGTAGGCAAATGCTTCACATGGCGTTATTTCAGAGGGAAATGCTAAACGGATAGCGCCTTCTTTTTTGGCGAGTAAAATTGCATCCGAAAATGCAATTTTTGACTGCTTGTTTAATCTTTCAAGGCATGCTGACAGATTGAACAGTTCGCCATTGATTTCGACCGAGGTGAACTTGATGAGTTTTGCTACATCAGCTCCAGGTCTTACTCTTAAAGTGACGTGAGTGGGATCTCGCTCAATGATGCCACATATTATGGCGCCTATAGTGTTTGAGAAAATCATGTGGAACCTCCGATTTCAATGAGCTGCTGTTTTTAGCTAACATTGATTTATAGCAGGACTTTAATGTTTTGTCAATAGTTGAAAGTCTGGCATATCTGCAGTGCATAAGTGCACCTTTATTGATTTTTTAGATGGGTGTATAATATAAATATGCTTATGAAAATAATAGAAATAAAAACTGAAACAAGTTATATTTAAGTGATTTTGAAATCTCCAGAAATGGCGATTTTTTTGTACAAAAAATTGCCCTTTAAAAATCAGGCAACATAGCTCTCGGGCTTAAACCCGAGAAAAGGAGGGAACATGTCCGCATCATCGCAAGATACGCAAACCAAGTTTGTTCTTTGCAATGGCTGTGGCACCCTGAAGAGTTGTAGTTTTCAGGGAATTGAGCGCAGTTGCCATACTGCGTGTACCGTTTCGAAACGTTCAAACTGTCTCGACGAGATGAATAGCTTAAACAAGGTGGAGCATGGCAATTGTCCCACCTGCAATACTAGGGGGTATGTTGTCGGTAAAATACCTTCGCTTCGCTCGTAAGCGCTAGTAGTTTTTTATGCAGAAAGAGGCCAATGCGAAATCGCATTGGCCTTAATTATTTCAGACCATGCGTAATACATGGCTCAAATCAATTAGAAGTAGTAACACGCATATCTTTTTTTTGCTATCATGCTTCCTTTTTCGAGCACGCTTTTGGATAAAATGCTCACTATCCAAAAGCTCAGAGATACTCTCGTATCAATTGGCCGAAAAAGAAAACAGGATAACAAGAAAAAGTTTTCAAAGTCGCATGTTTGTATAATTTTAGAATAATTTATCTCGTATAATCCATTATTTTTCTATAAATTTTTCAACCTCGCTTTCAATATCTTTATAGTTTTCCAGCCAGACTATTTTTTTATTACGTTTAAACCACGTCATTTGACGCTTGGCATAGTGGATGATATCGAAATATAATTTTTCATTCATTTCTTCTTTTGAAATTTTTCCTTGCAGGAATCTGGCGAGCCAGCGATATTCCAAACCGAAACTTTCAAGCTTTTCCCACGAAATTCCATTTTCGTTGAGACTTTTCACTTCTTCAATCATGCCTTCATCAAATCTTGATTCAAGGCGATTTTTTATCCTCTCATGCAATTTTTCTTTTTCAATTGAAATTCCAATCTGTAGGAAGTCATATTTTGATGACTGATTACTGATTACTGATGACTGGTTTGGCACCTTACCGATTGCCTGACATATTTCAAGCGCCCTTATTAATCTGTATTTATTTTGAAAATCAATCGTCTCTGCTCTCTCCGGGTCGAGTTTTTTTAACTTCTCAAAAAGTTCTTCAGGCGTTTTTAACTCAAGTTCTTGGCGCAGTTTCTCATTTGGCGGAACTTCCGGAAGGTTCATGTCTTCGGTAATTGCTTGGATCCAAAAACCTGTCCCGCCGCAGATAATAGGCAACTTTCCTCTGGACAAGATATCTTCGATTGCTAGATTAGCTTGAGTTTTGAAATGTGAAATATTGAAATCTTCATTCGGCTCAGCCACGTCAATCAAATGATGAATTATGCCTTCGGATAAAAAAACATTATCGTTGTCAGTGACTAGTGACGAGTTACCAGTGACAATATCCCGCATCACCTTACCAGTTCCTATATTCATGCCGCGATACACCTGGCGACTGTCAGCCGAGATGATTTCACCATTGTATTTTTGAGCAATCTTAATAGCCGCATCCGATTTGCCGGAAGCGGTTGGGCCCAATATTACTATGATTTTAGGCTTGACAATTTCCATATTTAGGAGTATACTATTAAACAGCATAAATATGCAATCATTACCTTGAAATATTAATTGAATCAACGCATATTAATTAATATAGCATAAAAATGCTTGTTTTAATAGAGTCCAATTCTTTCCAATAATAGGAGTAAAAAAACAGGAGGTGTTATATGGATACAGGTATCTTGGTAGTAGATGACGACGAACTTGCCAGAATAATGATGCGTGATTTTTTGGAATCAGTAGGGCAAAACGTGTTTTTGGCTGAAGATGAACTGAGCGCATTAGATGCTTTGCATCAAAAAGGGGAATTAATCCGTTTAGTTGTCACGGATTATAGCATGCCGAGAAAAGGTGACGGTGTCAGATTATTTCATTGTATAAAAATGATAAGACCCGAACTTCCAGTTGTGCTCCTAAGTGGTCAAGAATTTGACCATGATCATGAAATTCACCAAGTGGGCTTTAACGGTATTGAAGTTAAAAGTTCACGCAGGGATTCCTTGATGAAATTTATCATGAAATACATGGCTTAACCTTCCTGAATGTCCCGGGGCAGTTCTCTGAACTGCCCTATTTTTTTATTTCAAAATGCCCTCCAGGTTCCAAATATTAGCTTTTATGATTTCAACTTTGGCAAAACTTCCAACCAATCCAACTTTTAAAGCAGGAATTTTTACATTCTTCATAGTTCTAGTCTTCCCAAAATAAAAACTATCTTTTTCTTTTTCAATTATTACTTCCAATTTCTTGCCGACATATTTTTTATTATTCGCCAGTGTAGTTTTTTTAAGTATGTCGTTTAATACATTTTCGCGCCTTTCTTTTTCTTGGTGGCTAACATTATCCTTCATGTCCCATGCTTTGGTGCCTGGTCGGGGAGAGAATTGTCCAAAAAATACCATATCGAATTTTGATTTTTGCATCATTTTCTCGCTATCAGAAAATTGCACTTTGCTTTCTCCTGGAAAGCCAACGATGATGTCGGATGAGATTGAAAAAAGAATTCCAGGTTTATTTTTTTTGAACTCACGTCTAATTTTTCCAATCAACTTTGAATAATGCTCGTTTGTGTAATGCCTATTCATTCTTCTTAAGACATCATTGTTTCCGGCTTGCAGTGGGAGATGGATCCATTCGCAAACTTTTTTGCATTTTGACATTGTTTCAATGAGTTCGTCGCTCATGTCTTTTGGATGAGATGAAACAAAAGAAATCCAAAACTTTCCAGGAATTTTATCTATTTTTTTTAAAAGTGTTGCGAAATCGACGCCCGCACCCTCTCCTGTTAGGAGTACCTGACATCCTCTCCCAGGGGGTGAGGAAGATAATGAAGAAGGACTTTTATAGGAATTCACATTTTGGCCAAGCAACGTGATGCTTTTGTAACCCTTTGAAATTAAGTCTTTTATTTCTGAAATTATTTCATCGGCTGGCCGCGAAACTTCGCGTCCTCTGGCATAGGGAACCACGCAGTATGAGCAGAAATTATTGCAGCCAGTCATAATGGGAACATTCGCTTGAAATTTAGTGGTGTGTTTAGGATTTATGGATAGATAGCCTATATTTTCCTTGCTTAATGTTGGTGAATTATGAATCATGAGTTTTGAATCATGATCTTGAATTGAATTTTTCTTGATTCTTGAATCATGACTTGCCTGCCGGTAGGCAAGGTTCATGATTCTGAAATCATTATGAAAGTTCTTGATTTCAGTAAAAAGATCTACGGATTTTTTCATGCGCTTTTGCACGTCGGGGCGGTTAGCTAAACAGCCGGTCATGATTATTTTTACTCCCTCATTTTTTTCTTTGCGCAGATTATTAATCATGCTGTAAGCGCGGTTTTCTGCGGTTTGTTTTATTCCGCAGGTATTGAAAATTGCTAAATCTGCATCACTGATTTTTTCAGCCAAAGAAAATCCTTGCTCTTCTAAAAAAGCAGCAATTCTTTCGCTGTCTGATGTATTCATCTGGCAACCGAATGTTTTGATATGATATTTCATAATTATGTAAAAAGTGTAATTTGTAAAAGCCACCGAAGTGGCTTTTAGTGAAGACAGAATGTTTTCTCCTTCTTGAAGTTATAACATTTTTAACCATTGGGATAACCTTCTTTCTTCTATTGCTTGAAGCAGTGTTTGTGTTAGCATGCTACGAGCGCTAACGGGCCGGTTTACCTTTGGGGTGATCGCCGTCGGAGTTTTCGAGGAAGTGCTTTTTGCTGAGGGCATTTTTTTTCTTACAAAAGCCCGGGCTCTATTAGAATCACCTGGAAAATATTTTTTTCCTGTTGCGATAATAATAGTATCACATCCTTCGCAATCCCTTATTGTGTGGGTTCCCATGTCCACCTCCAATTATTGTGGTGTTGGTTGAGATATAAAGAGCTAAATCTTATCCTTAACTTCTTTTACCACTTTTTGAACAAACTCGTCAATTGAAATTGTCTGTTGCTCCCTGATTCCTCGAGTTCTCACGGCTACGGTTTTTTCTGCCACTTCTTTTTCTCCAACTACGAGGATATACGGAGTCTTCATTTTTTCTGCCTCGGAAATTCTTTTACCAAGAGATTCAGCCTTATCTGAAAGTTCAACGCGGATATCATTCTCAATTAGCTTACTTGTAACTTCATTAGCGTAATCAATAAATTTTTCTGAGATAGGCAAAACTGCAACCTGCACAGGTGACAGCCAGAGTGGGAAAGCGCCTGCGAAATGCTCAATCAAAAGCATCATGAATCTTTCGTATGAACCAAGGATTGCACGATGAACCATTACGGGTGAGGATTTTCCTCCTTCGTTATTGGTGTATTCCAAATCAAATCTTTTCGGAGTTGCAAAATCAAGTTGAACTGTAGGAATTTGAATTTCTTTTCCAAGAGAATCTCTAAACATGAAGTCCAACTTTGGACCATATAAAGCAGCTTCGCCTTCATGTTTCACTGCTTTCAAATCCATTTCATCTGAAATTTCTTGCAGCATTTTTTCGCATAAATCCCAGTC
>LBTS01000018.1 GCA_000992165.1 Candidatus Moranbacteria bacterium GW2011_GWC2_37_8
TCAGTGATTTAGTGAAATCAATTGAAAAGAGGCAGGAATTCATTGGACTTGTTGATGTTGAATGAGTGGTAAGTTCAGAAATTTGACAAAAAATCAATGTTGTGTTAAAAAATAAGTGTAACAAATTAAGCCTATTATAGGTATGTGCAGGAAATATACACAGTTGAATAGAGAATATATGGTGGCCGATCAAATCGGACGTATTTTTGCGTCTCCAAAGGCAAACCATATTTCGCTCAGCTGTGTGCACCTAAGGCTTTTTGAATATATAACTAACTTCTAGTGGATATATAAAACTTTTCTTGGATAAACTCAGCTCAGCAAAAGCTGAGTTTTTTTGTTGAGTAAAAGTTCTTTAACAATTAGCAGTCCCACCCCTAACCCAGAAAAGGAGGATGTCATGAACTGGTTTACAAGCAAGACCAACAATCTACAGAAATTGTATGTTATCAAAGCACTCAGAAGTGGCATGTTTAGTATTGCAATTATTATTTTGTTTTTTAAACAACATGGTTTGTCAATGAGGGAAATAACTTTGTTGCAGTCCTTGTTTGCAATCGCCGTACTTTTGTTTGAAGTTCCAACTGGTAACTATGCTGACAACTATGGAAAAAAGAAATCAATTTTAATTGGAGGATGTTTTTCAGTTTCCGGCTATGTGGCATATTCCTTGTCGAGCACATTTCTTGGTTTTTTGACTGGTGAGATTTTGTTGGCAATTGGATTTTGTTTTGTGTCTGGTGCAGACAGCGCTCTTATTTATGACAATACGGAGCAAGACCAGGAAGGAAATCAATCGTTCATAAAAACGGAAGGAAATGGTGGCAGTGCCAGCATGTTTTCAGAAGCGATAACAAGTTTCATTGGCGGATCGTTTTTGGCACTGGTCAGTTTGAGATTCCCAATTTATTTTGACGTCTTGCTCGCACTAACTGTTTTTCCTGTGGCGCTATCGCTACATGAACCAGAAAAAACAGAAGAAGAAAAACAACAACAAAAAGAAGAACGTGAAAGTAGTATCACTAAGATGCTGAGAATAATGAAATATTCTTTGCATGGTCATGTGGAGATAAAATGGCTAATCATCTATTCTGCAGTTGTTAGTACGTCGACTCTTACAATGGTTTGGTTTATTCAAATTTATTGGATGGCGGCACACGTGCCAATCTTTATGTTTGGTGGACTATGGGCAACTTTGATGTGTGTGGGAGCTTTAGTTTCCATGCGCGCGCATGTGATAGAGAAAAAACTAAAAAGGAAAAGATCATTGATTGCATTGATTGTGCTTCCAGTGATTGCGTATGTACTTCTTGGTCTGCATGTGGCGTGGTGGTCAGTAAGTTTCATAGCCTTATTCTATGTCGTACGTGGCATGAATAATCCAATCATGAAAAGTTATATCAATGGCTTGGTATCCAAAAAAGAACGCGCAACTATTTTGTCAGTGCAAAGCTTGATTGGACGTTGGATGTTTGCAATTATTGGGCCATGTATTGGTTGGGTGCACGATGTGTATTCATTGCAGATTGCATTTGCGGTATGTGCCGTATTGTTTGCAACTATGGGTTTTATAGTGCTCATGTTTCTGCATAAAAATCGTTTGCTATAAAATTTTAAAAAGCAGTTTTTCATTAATAATAATGAGAGCTGCTTTTTTCTTGTCCAAATTCTCTTTGATTTGCGTAAATATAAAAGTGTGCTATAATGAACACAGTTAGAAACTTCGTGGCTCAACAAAGCACTTCTTCTTAAAAATCGACCAAGGTAAGAAAAGAAAATTGTATACATAAAGCAATTTCTATTGATATCTTACTGGTCGGTTTTTTAATTTTTTATGCATAAAAAGGTATGGACAAGAAAGAGGAAATATTAGTAGACGCTAAAACCCATGTGAAACGGGTTTCTTTAAATTTGGAAAAAGTTGGCAAGGAAACTGTGAAGTCACTCAAGCGGAGCAAGGAGATCGTTAATAAACTTTCTCCGGCTGATCAAATCGTTGAGTATCGACTGATTAAATATAATAAGAAAAGAATTTGTGAGATTGATCATCTGAAAGGTTCGCCATATTTTGTCAGATGCGATGTTGTTTGGGAAAGAGAATCTGAAATTAAGAAAATATTTTTTGGAAAATTTGGTTTCAGTGAAGAAGACATTTATTCCTGGATTACGCCTGCTTCTTCGATGCGATTTGAAAATCCTGGCGAGGTGAAATATGTCAGACCGGACGGCCGAATGCAAAAAGCAACATTGGTGCGGAAGGATCAATGCATGATTGTCGACGGCGACATCAAATTTCTGGCCTCGGAATCAATCAATAGTCCTCGAGAACTTGTCTATCAAGAATATTTTTCCAATCGTAAAACAGGATTCATTTTGCCAGAAATTGTGGCGCAGATGGAGAAAGCTCAAGACCAAGTCATTCGCGCGCATCATGTCGGACCATTTCTCATTTCAGGACCCGCAGGCAGTGGAAAGACAACCTTGGCACTTCATCGCGTGGCATATCTTGCTGCCTCTCCCGATTTAGCTGAAACTTACAAAAGTGATTCAATGGTTGTTTTCGTGCAAGACAATGGAACAAAAGAATACTTCTCACACCTTCTTCCTGAACTTGGAATTGATGATGTGCTCATCACGACTTTTTCCGAGTGGGCGCTTTCAATTTTGGATTTGGAAATAAATTACAATATTAGATTTGGAAACTGCGAAAATGAAAAAGACCTGTATGAATTTTCAAAACTTAAGGCTTTGAAAAATGCTAAGTTGGATTCATACAAAAAGGCAGGCATATTTTCAATTTTAGAAAATGCTTATGGAGAATATTTTGACGAATCGCAGAAAGAGTTATTTCAAAACCAAAAAAAGCAAAAAATTTGCGATAGAATAGATTTAACATTATTGCTGAAATCATATTTTAATTTCAATGATGGCCTTGGCGTCATCAAGGATTATTGGGTTGAACTTAAAAATGGATCAATGAGAAAAAAGAGAGGGTTCGTTCCTTTTGAATATTCTTTGGCCTTGGTCGATGAGTTTCAAAATTATTTGCCTGAGCAACTTGAACTGATAAAATCTTGCATCAGCAAGAAAAGCCAGTCGATTCTTTATGTTGGTGATATGGCGCAGCAAGTTCTGTTGGGAACAGTCAGGGATTGGGAAGATATCGGAGAAAAAATAAATGAAGAAAGAAAAGTTGTTTTGCATAAAGTGTATCGCAATACTAAAAATATTTTGCGTTACATTCAGGGTCTTGGATATCAAATAGAAATTCCTGACGGCATCAAAGAAGGTGGGGAAGTCGGAGAATATGTTTTGGAAGGAGGCGTGCAAGAAATTGAACACATCTGGAATTTTATTGATGAAAAAGATTTTTCAAGCGTAGGAATTTTAGCCAAGGATGAAAAATATCTATTTGAATTTGAAAAAGCTTTTGCGAAAAATGATAAAGTTCACGTCATGACGATGAATGAATCTCAGGGTGTGGAATTCGACATTGTGTTTTTGGTTGGAATTGATGAGAATACTTTCAGTGTTTCCTTTGAAGCTGATGTGCCCGAAGATTTGATTGGAGAAAAGAGAAGAATCAATAAAGACCTTCTTTACGTTGCACTCACGCGTGCAATTTCGGAGCTGCAAGTTTTGGGAAAGCAACGATTAAGGGATATTCTATAAACATGTTTTTGCTTGCAATTAAGCGAAAAAATGATATCATAAAACTACGGAAATCAATAAAATACTTTAAATTAAGGCTATTTTCTAAGAAGCTAATGAAGCTAATGAAGCTAGCGAAGCTAAATTATGAGACAATCACAACTTTTTACTAGAACACAAAAAAATGCACCAGCAGATGAAGTTGCAATGAATGCGCAACTTTTGATTAGGGCTGGTTTTATTCACAAGGAAATGGCCGGCGTATATGCTTACATGCCAATGGGTCTTCGCGTTCTTGAAAACATTAAGAAGATTGTTCGCGAAGAAATGAATGGTGTTGGTGGACAGGAAGTTATGATGACAACTTTGCAACCAAAGGAAATTTGGGAAAAGACGGATCGTTGGGATGATGCTAAGGTTGACAATTGGTTCAAGACCAAGCTTGTGAATGGTACTGAATTGGGCGTGGGACTTACTCATGAAGAACCCATAGTTGATGCTATTAGTAATTATCTTAGTTCATATAAAGATATGCCATTTTCGGTATATCAAATTCAAAATAAATTTAGAAATGAAAAAAGAGCAAAAAGTGGATTGCTGCGCGGAAGAGAATTTTTAATGAAGGATATGTATACTTTTTCGCGTAATCAACGTGAACATGAACAGGAATATGAAAAAATTGTGGCTGCATATCATAGGGTGTATGACAGACTTGGTCTTGGCGAGATAACTTACAGGACTTATGCTGACGGAGGAATTTTTACCCCTCGTTTTAGTGATGAATTTCAAACGCTGACCGAAGTGGGTGAGGATACAATTTATGTTGATGAAAAAAAACGAGTTGCAATAAATGAAGAAATATTATCCGATGAAAACCTGGAAAAACTTGGTCTTAAGAAAGAAGATCTTGTGCAAAAAAAAGGAGTTGAGGTTGGTAACACATTTCATCTTGAAAGTAAATATACTGACGCCTTGGATTTATATTACAATGATGAAAATGGTGAGAAGCAGTCAATTATTATGGGATGTTATGGAATAGGTGTTAGTCGTTTGATGGGAGTGGTTGCTGAACTTTTTGCGGATGAAAAAGGATTGGTGTGGCCAGAAAATATCGCGCCTTATTCTGTACACCTTTTGAACCTTGGACAAGATGAGGAAGCTGAAAAAATATATAATGACCTTACTTCAAAAGGAATTGAAGTTTTATTTGATGACCGCGAAGCTAGCGCTGGAGAAAAATTTGCCGATAGTGACCTTATTGGAATTCCAACTCGCCTTGTGGTTAGTAAAAAATCTTTAGCCGCTGGCGGAATTGAAGTGAAAAAACGTAGCGAATCAGAAAGCAGCATTGTGACGGTGAATGAATTCCTGGCTCAAATTGGCTAAAATTGACATTGAAACTAAAAAGAATATAATTGTAGACATGAAGAAAAAACAAATTTCAACAATCGAAGATTTAGCGACAATGTTGCAGGGAGAATTTCTGTCTATCCAAGAACAATTTAAGGATGTGCATAAGCAATTTAAAGACGTGCATAATCAATTTAAGGATGTGCGTAATCAATTTAAGGATGTTCATAAGCAATTTAAGGATGTTCATGAAAAAATGGATAAGCGTTTTGATGGCGTGGAAAAAAGAATGAAGGATTTGGAAGTTGGACAAGATGATATTAAAATTCGTTTGGATAATGTGCCATATCGCTTTGAACTTGCCGAGCTTGAAAAGAAGGTAGATAGAAAACTCGGGTTAGTTTAGATTAGAAAATTTTCTTGAAATCCTTCCCTTCTTATGGTGAAGGATTTTTTGTTACGTAGCATGTTACGCAGCAAACAACATTCCAATATTCTTAAGAATGTGAGAATGTGGATGATATATTATCGTGGTAAGCTTTGCTCTTAGCTGGTATAATATAGGTGTAATGATTTTAGATTGATATTATGAAAAGCAAGCCGATTATTGAGGTAAAAAATTTGTGCAAGACATATGAGTTTGTTGAAAAACAGCCTGGTATTAAGTATTCGTTCAAGAATCTTTTTAAGGCTGAAAAGAAAAAGAAAGAAGCCGTGAATGATGTAAGTTTCAGTATCGAGGAAGGGGAATTGATTGGTTTTTTGGGTCCTAATGGTGCAGGCAAAACCACAACTTTGAAAATGCTTTCCGGAATCTTGACTCCAACTAGTGGGAAAGTTCAAGTTATGGGCTACGAGCCAATCAAACGTCAAAAGGAATATAAAATGCAATTTGCTTTCGTGATGGGGCAGAAGATGCAACTATGGTGGGACTTGCCTCCCATGGAAAGCTTTCTTTTGAATAAGAAAATATATGAAGTCAGTGATGAGGATTTCAAGAAAAACTTGGATGAGATGGTTGAACTTTTGGATGTGAAAGGAATTATTAATAAACAAGTGCGCCAGCTTTCACTTGGTGAACGCATGAAATGCGAACTAATAGCTGCACTTCTGCATAATCCGAAAGTGTTATTTTTGGATGAGCCGACAATCGGTTTGGATGTGGTGGCTCAAAAGAAAATTCGAGATTTTATTAAGAAATATAACAAAGAAAGAAAAACCACGATCATTTTGACTTCACATTACATGGAAGACATCGCGCAGCTTTGCAAGCGCATTGTGATTATTGATTTGGGAAAAATTGTTTATGATGGGCAGTTGGATGATTTGATTGCAAAGTATGCATCAAATAAAAAAGTTACTATTTATTTTGAAGATGGTGTGACAAAAAAGGAAGTGGGAAAATTCGGGAATATTTCAGAGTTCGAATCACTAAAAGTTTCATTTGAAGTTCCGCGCAATGATGTAAAAAATATGATTGGGGGAATTTTAACTTCGGATTTAATTATCAAGGATATCGAAATAGATGAAGAAGATATAGAAAGTATTATTAGAAATATTTTTACAAAATGATATGGGAAAATATTTAGCTGTTATTTCAAATAGTATTAAAAAAAATCTTGCATATCGTGCGAATACCTTTATCTTGATGATTTCTGTGTTATTTTCATTTGGAGTTCTTTTTTATTTCTGGAATTCAATCTATATGCAGGGGAATAAAGTGGGAACATACACTTTGTCGGAAATTATTTCTTATTATATTTTTATTACAATCTTCGAACTTCTGTTTACCTCTACAAATACCGCCTGGAGTATTGGTGATGAGATCAGGAATGGACAAATAACTAATAGTATTCTCAAACCAATGGGATACTTTGAATATAAGTTTTCTCAATCGCTCGGAGTAATTTTTTACAGAATGATGCTTTTTGTTCCTGTTATTGCACTCGTACTGTTTCTGCTTAGAAATTATTTGACCCAGCCTAAGGATGATTACGGTTATTTATTTTTTATCATTTTGTCTTTTCTTGCGTTTATCCTGAATTATATAATTTATTACATAGTCGGCATATCATCATTTTGGGTTGTTGATAATAACGGTTTCTTTTTTACTTGCTTGGTTGTGATTAGTTTTATGCAGGGACAGTGGATGCCGCTGGATTTACTACCGACGTGGTTTGTTACGCTTGGAAATTATCTGCCATTTAAATATTTGTTTTTCGTGCCGGTGGGAGTTGTTTCTGGGCGCAGCGCTTTTGAATATTCGATGCTGATAATCCCTTTGCTGTGGTGTGTGAGTCTGTATTTTTTGGCTAAGTTTTTATATAAAAAAGGTATAAAAAAATATGAAGGATATGGGGTTTAGAAAATTCAAAAAATATCTACAGATTTTTTTGCAATTACAGCGAATAAATCTAATGAAACGGATGTCTTATCCAGTTTCTTTTATTATGTCGTGCAGCACTGTTTTATTGACAATGGTATTAAGTCTTTTGTTTATAAATGTCAGTTTTAGTTTTATGGATAATTTGGCTGGCTGGACATACTATCAGATGCTTGCTGTTGTCGGTTCTTATATGATTATTGAATGTATTATGTGGGCTTTTTTTGGTCAACTTAATGCAATAAATTTTCATATAATGGAAGGCACGATGGATGGAATACTGCTCAAGCCAATTGATGATCAATTTCTTGCTTCCTTTTGGCGCGGTGATCCTGAGGATTTCATGCGCTTGATTACCGGATCAGCTTTAGTTGTTGTTTCCATTGAAAATACTATTGGCTTAGATTTCTTAAATCTATCATTGTTTTTATTTTTGATTTTTAATGGAACTGTTATTCTTTACAGTTTTAATTTGATTGTGCGATCCGTTAGTTTTTGGGTTATAGATGGAAGTGGACTCTGGCTCTTGATGGAAAGAGTAACTTCAAATTCGCAATTTCCGGTTGATATTTATTATAATAAAATAGTTAGAGGCGCTTTGACTTACATTATTCCTTTGGCATTTGTTGCAACTGTGCCTGCAAAGATTTTGACCAACAGGGACATAGATTTTCAATTAGTTGAGTTATCCTTTGTGATGGCGATTTTCTTTTTCTTTGTATCGAGATATTTTTGGAAATTTTCACTCAAGCATTACTCAAGTGCTAGCAGTTGAAAATTTGTTACGTAGCACTTGCTTAAATATCGTTATTCTTTTAGCATATGTGTAAGTAATTTTGAATTTCCAATTTTGAATTTTGAATGAATTTCTTAATTTTCTAATTTTTGAAATATTCATTTATTTAAAATTGAATCGAAATTCGAAATTCATAATTCAAAATTTATTTTAAATATGGAAATAACACTTTCAAAATATGCTGGTTTTTGTGAGGGGGTGCAACGGGCGTATGACATTGTGGAGAAAATAGCTAAAGATCCAAAAGTAAAAAGACCTATTTATGTTTTGGGGTCTTTGGTTCATAACGGCGATGTGGTGGATAAGATTGAAAAAATGGGGGTAAAAAAGGTTCACGTAGAGGGCCCACTGGAAGATTTTTTTGAAAAAATAAAAAGAGAGGTGGGCACATTGGTTATCACTGCTCACGGAATAGGGCCAGAAATTTATGAGCTGGCTAAAAAACATGGGGTTGATTTGGTGGACACTACATGTCCTCGAGTGATCAAGGTGCAAAGATTGGCTAAAGCTTTTTTTGATCGAAATACTCAGATTGTTATTGTTGGAGAAAAGAACCATAAGGAAGTTAAGGGTATTTATGAATGGGCAAGTAAGAAAGCCATTTTTATTGAAACGGAAGAGGATCTTTGTGGTTTCGTTGTTGATCCTGGGAAGAAAATCGCTGTCTTGTCGCAAACAACTCAAGATCAGGAATTTGTGGAAAGAGCTGCTGTTCAAATCAAGAAAAAATATCCACAAACTGAGGTGGTTGATTCCATTTGCCTTACTACGCATCATCGTCAGACTGAAATCAAGGATTTGGCTCAGCAAAACGATATTGTTATTATTATTGGTTCGCCCGAAAGTGCCAATTCTACCCGTCTTTGGGAAATCTCCCAGCGTATTAATCCTAAATCTTATTTTATAGAAAGAGCGGAACAATTGAATGGTGATTGGTTTGTTAACTGCAAGAAAGTGGCCGTGACAGCTGGAGCAAGTACACCGGGGTGGATCATTGAGGAGGTTATAGAAAAACTTAGAATCATGAATAGCGAATTATGAATCATGAAGGATTGTTCTTTACTTTATTTTCATGATTCTTGATTCATAATTCTTGTGCTGATTATTGCCTTTTCCCTTTATATCAGGTATAATCCAAATATTGAAAATTATAATAGAAACTGAAATATGGCTAAAATCATGCTTGTTGAGGATGATCCGATGATTGCCGAAATATACTCGAAGAAATTTGAGGCTGCTGGATTTGAAGTTGTGAATGCTGTTACAGGCAAAGAAGTGCTTAAATATGCGGGCGAAGACAATTTTGATCTTATTCTTTTAGATATGGTTTTGCCCGAGATGAGTGGAATGGATGTTCTGAAAGAACTTAGAAATAGTGGAGATTATAGCAGTGATTTGAAAATCATAATCCTGAGTAATATTAGCAAGAGTGAAAATGAAAAAGAGGCATTGGAGAATGGAGCAAATGACTTTATCAGTAAGACTCAATATGGTCCTTCAGATTTGGTAGTTGAAGTAAAAAGATTGTTGGATCTTTACGATGAGCAGAAGAAAAATAAGGCTCGTAATGATGGAAAGGTGTCAGAAACAAAAGATAAGAAAAAGCGCATTCTTTTTATCGAAGACGAGGAAATATTTCTGGAGATGTTTGGAAAAAAATTGGAAGATGAGGGGTACGAATTGGAATATGCTAAAAATGGAGTCTGGGGAAGCAAGTTGGCTTCTGAAAAAGAATTTGATCTTATTATTACGGACATGGTGATGCCAGCAATGGGAGGCGATGAAATCATCAGGAGAATCAAGCTTGATGATAAGACTAAGGACACTCCGATACTTGTCCTCTCGGCATCTATCTCGGAAGAGGATATCCAGCCGGTCAGGGATTTGGGAATTACTGATTTTTTTGAAAAAACTCGAGTAGTCCCAAGTGATCTTGCCCGGCGTGTAGCAGAGATATTGAATTAATTTAATCTTAAAATATATGCAGCGTACTAAAATTATAGACACACCGAAGTTTATTGGGCAGACAGTTAAGTTGGCTGGTTGGGTTCATATCCGGCGTGATCATGGCAAGCTTATTTTCGTTGACCTTCGCGACCACAGTGGGATTATTCAGACGGTTATCATTCCTGATCATGTTGAGGCTCATGACAATGCTAAGAGGCTTCGTAGCGAGTTTGTGATTGAAATGGAAGGTCTTGTGAAAGAACGTCCACTTAGCGCACGAAACGAAAAGTCTCCAACTGGAAGCGTTGAAATGGAAGTTGTCTCAATAAAAATCTTGAACGAATCAAAGGCTCTGCCATTTGAATTGAATAAAGACACTAAAGCTGTTAACGAAGAACTTCGTCTGAAATATCGATACCTTGATCTTCGCAGTGAAAGAATGCATGAAAACATGATTATGCGCAGCAAGGTTGTCAAATTCTTTCGGGATTTCTTGGCTACTCAGGATTTCATGGAAATCGAAACTCCTATTCTTGGAAAATCAACAGCGGAAGGTTCGAGAGATTATGTTGTCCCATCTCGAATTTACAAAGGGAAGTTTTATGCTTTGCCGCAGTCTCCTCAGCAATACAAGCAGCTTTTGATGGCTGCTGGTATGGAACGATATTTCCAGGTTGCTAAATGTTTTCGCGATGAAGATACTCGTGGCGACCGTCAACCTGAGTTTACTCAACTTGATATGGAAATGAGTTTTGTTGAGCAAGAAGATGTGATGAATGTAGTGGAAGAAATGCTTATAAATCTTGTTCAGACGCTTTATCCGGAAAAGAAAATCCAATCGTTGCCATTTCCTCGAATTACTTATAAGGATGCCATGGAAAAATATGGTAATGACCGTCCTGATATCCGTGAAGATAAGAATGATCCAAATCTATTGGCATTTTGCTGGGTTATTGACTTCCCATTCTTTGAGAAGGATGAAGAATCTTCAACTGGTTGGACATTCACACATAATCCTTTTTCCCGTCCGAAACCTGAATACATGGATGACTTGATGAAAAAGGAAAACATCGGAGATATCCTGACAACTCAATATGATATCGTGCTAAATGGTTTTGAAATCGGTGGAGGAAGTATTCGAAATCATCAGCCAGAAGCTCTTAGAAAAGTTTTGGAAATCATGGGAATTCCCGAAGAAAAAATTCAAAGAGATTATGGACATATGCTCAAGGCTTTTGAATTTGGAGCTCCGCCTCATGGAGGAATCGCACCTGGCATTGACCGCATCGTTATGATTTTGCAGGGCGAACCAAATATTCGCGAAGTGATTGCTTTTTCCAAGACTGGCGAAGCTGAAGACCCGATGATGAGCGCTCCAAGTGAGCTTGATGAAAATCAGCTTACTGAAGCAGGAATCAAAATCATAAAGAAAAAGAAAAAACTGGTATAGCTTCTTGAATATTACTTGCGTGCTTGTGATGAAAATATGAATGACTTTACTTTGAGTTATTGTTAGATTCATTTAATGAGCGTGCAAGTTTTTTCTGATAAAAAATATAATACTCAAAATAAAAAGATGGCAAATAAAAAACACAAGGAGAAAATCAATGATGGAAAGTTGAGATTAATCACATTTATTTCTTTTTTGCTGGGTTTTTCTCAATCTCTTTTGGTTTATATAGAATCATCATATTTTGAACTTTCTTTGGGGAGTGAAAATGTCAGTGTTTTTTATTTCATATCTTATGTTATTGCGCTGCTTGGGCTTTTGAATATGCATAAGATTATTAAGCTAGTGGGAAAATCAACAGCTTTCTTTCTTTGTTTTTTTATGCAGATATGCGCCATGGCAATATTAACCATGGTTCCGCCTTCCGTGTTTGGAATAATTCTGCTGATGGTGAATATCATAACTGCATATTTGATGTATGTTATTTTGGATATCATTATGGAATCTTATTCCGAGGACAAGAAATCTGGCAGAATCAGAGGAATGCATCTAACGCTTATAAGTGCCGGATTCATGATGGGACCAATTCTTTCCACGCGTATTTTGGAGAAATACGATTATTCCGGGTTGTTTATGCTATCTATGATCATCAGCATGATAATTTTTGTTATTGGGCTGATTGGACTGCGGGGTGGAAATAATAAATTTAATGGAAATATAACAATCAGGGATTTGGTGAAAAAGATTTTTATCAATAAGAATCTGATGCGCATATATTGGATATCGTTCGTACTCGAATTTTTTTATGCACTGATGACTGTCTATACTCCTTTGTATCTGATTGATCTGGGCATGACTTGGAGCCAAATAGGAGTTGCCTTCACTATCATGCTTATACCTTTTATTCTTATTAATTATCCAGTCGGTGTGATAGCGGATAAACTATTGGGCGAGAAAGAGATGATAGTATTTGCTCTATTTATAATGGCTTTTTCTACTTTGAGTGTTTACTTTGTGAATAGTAAATCAGTCTTGATTTGGGGCTTTGTGCTATTTATGACAAGAGTTGGTGCAGCTATGATTGAAACCCTCAGGGATTCATATTTCTATAAGCGCATTGATGGAGATGATATGGACGTGATAAGTTTCTTCAGGACTTCCAGAAGTGCTGCCTATATTGCGGCAACAGCTGTTTCTGCTATGTTGCTGGTTGTTTTTTCGGTCAAGATAATGTTCTTGTTTTTGGTTTTTGTGATTTTATTGGCATTGTATCCGGCCTTTACGCTAGTTGATAATAAGAGTGAGGCGGAACTTAAATCATCAAGAAAATACGTGCGCGCTTAATTTAAAAGGCATTATGGTATATCACATCAAGCTCGAACAATTTGAAGGACCACTAGACTTATTGCTTCAGTTGACTGAGCAGGAAAAATTGGATATCACTCGGGTGAGTCTGGCTCAAATTGCTGATCAATATTTGGAATATATTGCTAATGCGAAGAACATAACCCTCGCTCATTTGGCTGACTTTCTTACTGTGGCCTCAAGACTCATTCTTATCAAGTCAAAAGCACTTTTGCCACTACTTGAATTCACTGAGGAAGAGGAAGAGGAAATTAAAGATCTGGAATATCAATTGGCTGAGTATAAGAAATTCAAAGAAGCTGCTCAAAAATTGGCTGCAATTTTTGATGCGCCTGAAGTATGTTTTTCTCGGGAAAGTTTCCTCGGTTTAGGAACTGTTTTTTATCCGCCAAAAAATATTGCTGCTGAAGATTTGACTAAGGCTTTCTTGAGGGTTCTTGGTGAAATTCCGGTGCAGGAAAAATTAGAGGAAGAAATGGTGAAGGAAATATTAACACTGGAAGATAAGATATTGCATCTGCAAGATGTACTAAGGGAAAAAGTGCAAACTTCATTCTCACAATTAATTGCTAATGCAACGGACAAGGTGGAAGTCGTAGTTTCATTTTTGGCAATGCTGGAGCTGGTAAAACAAAGAATTATTCATGTTGAACAAGGAGAGTTGTTTAGTGAAATTAGTCTGAGACAT
>LBTS01000019.1 GCA_000992165.1 Candidatus Moranbacteria bacterium GW2011_GWC2_37_8
AATAGTATTCATTGCGATTTCCGGAAAAGGATTAAGTTCAGTTACAAATAATTGGCAATGGATTACTCCAATCGCATTTATGATTGGTATTCATGTGCTCATGATGAAATTCATGCACTCAAATAAGGAGAGCTCTTGCCATGAAGAAAGTAAAAAAGATGAGAATAAGATTCAATTATGAAAAAAATTATAATAATATTGGTCATCTTGTTTATTGGCATGGAGGGGATAGGATGGTTTGTATATAAAAATGCAAAAAAGGAAGAAAGCAAGCCATTACAAACTCAGACCGCTATTCAAGCAACCGAATCCGAAAAAGTTAATGTTCAAAAAGAAGCTTCTAATGATGGCATCAATAGTGACTTTGACACAGCAAGCTTTCCGCCACCTTCAGTTGAAGTGGTTGACGGAACAACACAAAGAACTATTCATATGGGCGTGAGGCAATGGCAGTGGGATCCTGCTGAGATAAAAGTTAATTATGGTGAGAAAATTATTCTTATCATGCACAATGCCGATGTCCCGCACTCCATAATGATTCCTGGATTAAACGTGAAAGAAGATATTCCTGAAGAAGGAGCTGTTGTCATATTTACTGCTGACAAGCGAGGAACATTCGATTTCTTTTGTAGCACGCCGTGCGGTAAAGAGCATAGCCAGATGAAAGGCAAAATAACGATTATATAATATAAAATATTTATGTAGCTTTCTTTTGATTGAGGTTGTGATTTTTCACAGTCTCTGAAAAAGAAAGCTATAAGTTCCTTAAATTTTAAATCCACAGCTGAAGGAGGACGGGATGCGTTGATTGTTGAACTCACCATAACAGAAAAATCAACTTACAAAGGAGAAAGAGATGAGAATAACCAGAAGAGATTTTTTGAGGTGCTGTCTTGCAAGCGCAGTTGCGCTTGGGCTTGAAGCTTCGACCATTGGCCTACTGAAAAAGGCACTGGCCAGTGGAGTAGATCTGCCAATCATTTGGCTCAATGCCTCGGCCTGTACTGGCTGCACGGTGTCGCTAGCCAATTTGTCAGTAACATCAAAGGGCACAGGGGAGCATGATCACAGTTTAACAACTAGTGCGGCTGTCAGTGGGCCTGCGGATATCGCTGACTTGCTGCTTAATACCATTCATCTGGCTTACAATACCACTTTAATGGGGGCAGCTGGTGAGTTGGCAGTGCAGACTTTACACCATCATACTGCTGGAAAATTCATCTTAATTGTGGAAGGCGGAATTCCAACCTTATTCGATGGCCAAACCTGTATCTTGTGGTCTGAGAATGGCAGAGAAGTGACGGCACTTGAAGCAATAAGAAGGTTGGCTCCAAAGGCTCAACACGTAATTAGTGTTGGCTCTTGCTCAAGTTTCGGTGGTTATCCCGGTGCGGAACCGAATCCTACTGGAATTAAGAGCGTGGAAGTGGTGAGCGGGGTAAAAACCATCAACATTGCAGGTTGCCCACCGCATCCTGATTGGATAGTGGGGGTTATCAGTCAATTATTGGTTGGTCAAATGCCTGCGCTTGATGCCTATGGAAGGCCCACTGCGTATTTTGGAGCAAATATTCACCATAACTGCCCGCGCAAACACAACCCCTGGGCGTCATCCTTTGGCCTTCAGGAAGACGACTGTCTCAATGACCTGGGCTGCAAGGGGCGGCAAACTAACAGCACCTGTCCTACGCTTAAGTGGAACGGCGGGACTAATTGGTGCGTGGGAGCAGGTGGCATCTGTATTGGGTGCACAAGTCCGGGTTTTCCGGATAACCGTTCGCCATTGTTCAGTTCCATTGGAGCTACGCCTCCCGACATGCATCCTGTAGTAGAAGAAAGATGTACGAGTTGCCACGCTTCGAATCCTTGCGCAGAGGCAGGAATGGAAGTAGAAGTAACTCACTGATTACTCACTTTATTCATTATCTATCTACAACTAAAGTTTTCAAGGAGAGGAAGATGCGCGAAACAATTATAATAGACCCCGTAACCAGAATTGAAGGGCACTTGAGTGTGAAAATAGATGTCGAACATGGTAAAGTAAAGAAAGCTGAAAGCGCTGGGACCATGTTTAGAGGATTCGAACTCATAAGTAAGGGGCGCGATCCCAGGGATATGATCCATATGATGCAAAGGGTTTGCGGTGTTTGCCCGGTCCCTCAAGGAATAGTAGCCGCTTTGGCTTTAGAATCGGCAGCTCAAATAATAGTGCCGTTAAATGCCAAAATAATCCGCAATTTAGTGCAGGCATGCAACTTCATCGATTCCAATGTCCTGCATTTTTACCTTCTGACACTTCCTGACTATGTTCCTGGGCCGCAACATGCGCCCTGGACACCTGCCTGGAATGTTGATATGCGGGGCGGGCTTGACCTCGTCAGTTCGCATCTCCCGCAGGCGCTTACCGTAAGAAGACATGCACATGAAATGGGTGCACTATTTGCCGGCAGGATGCCAAACGGTAATTTCCTGGTTCCCGGTGGTGTAACTTCACTGCTGTCAGCTGAGCGGATTGACCGGTTTAGAGCCATGTTGGACATGATCAAGCATTTCGTGCACGGTACTTACGTTCCTGATGTGAGGATTGTTGCGGATGCTTACCCAAACTACTTCCATATCGGACGGGGACCGGCCAACTTCTTATCCTTTGGCGCTTTTGAACAACCGGACGGAAAGAAGCTGTTTCAAAGTGGCATGGTTAAGCGAACAAATCCAAGTAAGGTTGTTCAGCTTCAGCCCGATAAAATAACTGAAGCAGTTACCCATTCTTTTTACGAGGGAACTGCTCCACAGAGACCCGAGAATGGTCAGACGATTGCAGTGAATCCGCGTGATAAAGAGAAAGCTTATTCCTGGTTAAAAGCTCCGCGTTACAGTGGCTATCCAATGGAAACTGGTCCGCTCGCACGCATGTGGATTAGTGGTTCCTACCGCAACGGAATTTCTGTGATGGATCGTCATCTGGCTCGGGCGATTGAGACTTTGAGGCTTGTAGAAGCCATGGAATTATGGCTGGATCTGCTTGTTCCCGGACTTCCGGTTTATGAGCAGTCGTATTCTACGCCAATTGAAGCCTGTGGTATTGGCTTAACTGAGGCCCCACGGGGAGCGCTCGGTCATTGGCTGGATATTGCCAATGGGAAAGTGAACAATTACCAGGTAATCACGCCCACCTGCTGGAACCTCAGTCCGAAGGATAATTGCGGAATTAACGGTCCGCTTGAACAGGCCATAGTAGGAGCGGAGATTCGTGATTCAAAACAACCGATTGAGGTAATGCGGATCGTGCATTCTTTTGATCCCTGCCTGGCCTGCGCTGTTCATTAGACTGAAGATGTTGAAGTGCGTTGTAAAAATTAAGCCCTTTGGAATAATATCCAAAGGGCTTTCTGATATCATTATTTAATTGCATTTTGCGATATTAGCGTGAATCATGTGTGGAATAGAGTATACTGCCATGAAAGAACTTCCAATCCAGCGCGTATTAATAAGGAATGGGAGAACTCGAAAAGCACTAAAAAATAGTGCTTTTTAAGTTCTTTTATTTTGTTTGTTCGTTGAAAATTGAAAAATATACCGTTAAACTTATTGTTTAATGGTTTTGCAACTATATATAGCTTTATCGTTCTAAAATTCTGAAAAGGAGAAAAGTGTTCTTATTGTCGGCTATTTATTGTATTTTGTGTTAACCCTAAACTAAGAAACTCGGAGGGATGGAATGAGAAAGTTAATTGGTGTAGTTTTTCTGTTCGTCATTTTTTCACTGGGGATGGTTTCGTTTTCTTTTGCGGGTATGCCCAATACCAATCAGGCAAAGGGTGTTGAGTATAAAATCAAGAAAGGCGATATGCTTCGCAAAATTTCTTTGAAGTACTACGGCACGGAAAAGAAAGTTAAATTGCTTGCACGGATTAACGGCATAAAAAATCCTGACAAGATACAAGCTGGTGCGGTTATTAAACTGGCTTACGTCGGGAAAAAAACGAGCTTCAAGAAACATGAAAAATCTCTGCGTGGCAGCTCTGCTGTTAAACCCCAAGCCAAGGAAATGGAAATCAAGAAGGAAGAAAAAACTCCCGCGGCCACCAAGACTGCTAACAATAGCGATTACATTGAAAATGGAAAGCAAATATCTAATGATGTAGCGAAAACCGAATCTGTTCTGGTTGTTGAAGATAAGGAATCCACCTTGGCTGAAGTCGTTGTTCTTGAGAAGGAAAAACGCGTTGTTCCTATTGCGCCGACCGAGAAAGTTATTGGCGCTTCAAATATGGTAGTTCCAGTTATTGAAGACAAATCTAAATTGGCTCAGGAAAGTAAAGAGTCAATGTCTCAGTCAATTTTGGAATTTACTCAAGATGACGTTATGCCTGAAAATGCCCCGGAGGCGCTGCAGGCTGAATCACATATAGATGCTACTGGTAAAATAGAGCATCAAGTTTCTCTTGATAGTATGTACTCAACAAACAAGGCAGAGACTATGAAGTCGGCCATGTTGGGCTATATGGCTTGGACTAAGGCGCCAGTTCTGAATGAAAATTATAAATTGGGAGGAGGTATTTTCACAAGCGTTTGGGAGGACAAGTTTGCTGGCGACCGCATCAGGGCAGTTATGCCTGGTGTGCAACTAGGCTTCAAATATAACAGACACACGGATGATCATTTGATGAGGATGTTCCGCGCAACATTGATGACAGGATATGAATTTCAAAATCTGCGTGGCAAGGCGAGTGCTCCCGTAATGGATACGCCTGTTGATCCAATGGCTTCTGACGATGAAATGAGTTCCGATATGGCGATTGACAGCAGTATCAGTATGAATAATTCCATGCCACTTAAGATCACTGATAGTCTCAAGCTCGGATCAATGCTGGAATATCATTACCAGTTGAGTCCGAAATCCACGCTTGAGCTTATGAATGAAAACTGGTATTCGCTACGCAAAGCGGATATGGCAATGGATCCAAAATTTTCTTTGGTTGCCAGTCATGTGTATACTGACGGCAACTGGAACTGGAGAATAGGAGTTGGACCGCAACTTGAGGAAAATGGAACATGGAGACTGCATATTATCCCTGCAGAAATAACATATAAGAATGTGGCTACTGTCGGAGTTTTCGGAAATCTCTATCCATTCAATAAAGGAGAAATGTACAGCGATTTTAGCAGGTCAAATTTGGCAACAATCGGAGTAAATCTTCGTTTTGACATAGGCGCAAACATGCACAAAGGGCATGAGACAAAAGACCATTAGCAATAGTTTGCGAGCAATTTACGCTAATTTCTAAAACAAAATAATTAGCAATTGAAGTTAATCTATCGGCCATCTGGAGCAATATGCTCCTGATGGTCTTTTTCATATCCATTTGTAATGAGTTCAGAAAAACAAAGAATATTCTTACTAAAGCGTACTAATAAATGATGAAAAAAGGAATAAAAACTGAATTATTTAAAATTCGTGCGGTGTTTTTTGCGCTTTTTGGCGTGCTTATTGTTCTTGTTTTGCTGACGCCACACATAGACACCGGACATCTGCCGATTCCCGAAAGGTATGCTCAATCATTAGTACTTTTCATTGAGATGATTGTCGGTTATGTATTCTATGGGTTTTACAAGAGAATGATGAATAAGTTGCATGAAGAGAAGAATACATACGAACAAAGACTCCTTAACTCTTATGGATATATTGGGAAGATGAATAACCTGCTTGATCTTTTTAAAGACTTTGGAAAGAATCTGTTTGGCGAGGAAAATTCAGCCGATGAAAAAGAAATATTCAAAGTATTGTTATCCAACATGCTGATTACGGTCGCGAAATCGGAAAAGGGTTTTTTGCGTTTCATAAATTCCGTCACTGGCAACACAGTGAAAGAGTCCTATTTTTCCAAAGACGGAACTGATTTTGCAGTTGGATTATCCAATGCGGATTTGTTAATGGGTAAAATTATCAATAAAAAAGATTTCTTCGTGATAAAAAGCGATTATGCGGATATGGGTGTGATATGTGTCTTATGTTTATTTAAGCCGGATATTGAAAATGTTGATATGCAAATTTTGAAGCCACTATTGAATCAGACGCATCTTTTGTATTTGGCGATGCATAATAATATGTAAAGCAATCCATTTGTTTTCATTTTCTTGGATTTTGATGATGAAAACAAAACCAAGTAAATTTGTATTACTTCAACAAATGTCAACATGATCTAAATAAAGGTCGCAAGCTATTTATTAATTTGTAAATGAATGTAATGTTGGTATAATAAACTTATGAATAGTAAAATTTTAGCAAAATCCGTAACTTATGGAACAATTGCAACTCTAGTAATGCTTGGGATGTATTTTGCTATACTCACTTTTGTTTCAGGTTGGAAATTTACACTAGGGCAATTTGGTGATTTTTGGTATTTCGTAATTGCCTTGGCGTCTGGTTTTGGAATACAGATAGGTTTGTATGTTTATTTGAAAAATCTTGTTCATAAAGCTCCCGCTGGAGTATTGGCAACCTCAGGAACAACTTCAACTGTTGCGATGATTTCCTGTTGTGCTCACTATTTGGTAAATATTTTGCCAATTCTTGGTGTAACAGGATTAGTTGCCTTTACAAGCGCATATCAAATACAGCTTTTTTGGTTTGGTTTATTTTTTAATCTGGTCGGTATTGCATATATAGCAAATCAGATAATTAAATTCAAAAAACATGAAAAAAGTTAATATTAAAATAATTTTATTGTTTGTAGCTCTGTTTGCTGTAGCTTGGTATTTTTTCTCAAATAAAATTAATCCCCAGAATCAACAAAATGAAATTACAAGCGAATTTCAAACACAAGAAAATAATGAAGGGTTAATAAAAATCAAAGTAGTTCCCAAGTCTTCACTGAATCAAGAAGAAAGCCAATGGAAGTTTGAGGTTATTTTAGATTCTCACGCTCTTGAGATAATGAATGACATGTCAAAAGATTCGGTTCTTGTTGATGATAAGGGAAATGTATATCGGTCCATTACTTGGGAGGGTGACGCTCCTGGCGGACATCATCGTGAAGGAATTTTGGTATTTGATTCTATCGCTCCAAAACCGAATTCCATCACTTTGCAAATAAAAAATGTTGGAGATGTTGAAAATAGAGATTTTTCTTGGAAAATTGACTAAACTTCCATACTTGAAAATGTGCTAGTTACATTTCTTGTGTGTATTTGTGATGGCAGAAATTTTGATTTACAATAAGCAGCGAATATGTCCTTTCGAATACTTTTACTGGACGCATCAAAATAATGGGAATTTTTAAAAGAAAATCTAGAGAAGTTTAATAAGCTACGCGTACTTTTGACGGCCATATTTGAAAAGAAATTAAGGAGGCTAGTGGATGTGCAATTTGAGATAAAATTCTCACATATATAAGTCCATCATTTTAATCGCTCATGGAAACACCTTTTAAGGGGTGTTTTTTTGTTTTTCATGCTTAACTCAGGTCGTAATCGACTGAAGTTTTTGGTATTGTGATGTGATTATTTGGGACAATATGGACGAGTTCAATAATTAAAAGTAAGAGCTTGACACCTAGACCCCGTGGGGGTATACTTTAATCTAGGGACACTATTGAGGTTTTCAATAACGATTCATAAGCTAATTTTTTTTATTTTTTATATGAGACAAGATATTAAACAGAAAATCACGAGTAGACTGAAGGTGATTGAGGGACAGGTTTGCGGTCTTCAAAAAATGGTTGATCAAGAAAAGTACTGTGTGGATATTATTACGCAGATATCAGCTGTTGAGAAGTCACTTTCGAGTGTCGGTAATCTTATGCTGGAAAATCACCTTGTTACTCATGTGATTCATCAAATCAAACACGAAAAGGGAGACCAAGCAGTCACGGAGATTCTCAAAATTTATAAGCTCGCTCAACGAAAATAATAGCAAAGCTTATAAGCTTTTGAATAAACTACTATATTTCTAAAAAGAATTTTTGATTTATAAATTATTAATAAAATTATGAAAAAAATAAGAAACTTTCTACACAACCTGGCATTGAAACAGAAGCGCTCCGTTGTCATAACCACGGCGTCTGTCTTGGTCGCTGTTACTGGAGTCACTGCTGTTTATGCAGTCAATAAAAGCGATGCCGCCAATACAGCTGATAATAAATCTACCAATACCCAAGCGAGTAGTAACCCTGTTGTTGCAGTTGTCGGAGAAGATAATTTTTCGATTGCAGGAAATAATGTATCCAATAATTCGTGGCCCGGTGTGATTATTTCTCCTAGCAATCTGCAGATACAACCAGAACGAGAAGGAGCTATTGTCGAATGGTCCGTACGCGTTGGAGAACAAGTACGTGCTGGTCAAGTGCTGGGCAAACTTTCACGTCCACCACAGACACTTGATGTTGTGATGGCTTTTTCGGAAAAATACGGAGAGCTGTTAGAAGCGCGTACGGATGTGGTCGCCTTGCGTGCCTATACGAAAAAACGCATTTCACAATTGAAAGAACTCCGCAAAGATACGGAAAATTCAAATAAAAAAAAGACAAACTTAATTGAGTTAAAGACACCAGTCAACAATGCAGATTTGTTGTCCGGTATCGCAGCAGAAAAAGAAAATGCACGAGTGGTTCTTTATGAGTCGTTGGTAAAAACCTTTCCTATAGCATACGGTCAGGCTGATGTTCCCACCTCGCCGGAGCTCATTGATAATTTTTCGCTCAGAACAGCAATTGGAAGTAAGGATCAAAATTTGCGCGACGGGTTTAACGCTCTTATTCGTAACGTGTTGACCGATCTCGCTGACATAAATAAGGTACCAGAAAAATCCGCAATGATTTATTTTGATAACGCGATCAAACTTGCGAATGCATCCACCGTAGATGGAACGGTGCTGACAGCCGCGAACATATCCACCTTTAAAATGAATCTGATATCCAGTCAAATGTTATTTGTCGGGATGCTTAGTAAAATTAAAGTGATGGAATTGGAAATCGCCGACATAGGAAGGACATCAATCGATACATCGGCTGAAATCGACGCCATGATTTCCGAAGTAAAAAAAGATCTCGCGATGGCGGAGGGAAAAACTGTCGCTATGGAGGCAACCTACAACACTGTCAAAGCTGCATCCACCGGCAATTATCCGATGGTGGCGCCAAAAAGCGGTATCATATCGAGTATCATGAAAAGACCTGGAGAATTTGTTGGTCCGGGTATGCCAGTTGCTGTGGTAACGACAGAGGGCAGTGATGATATCTTGGTTAGAATGCGTATTCCAAGCAATATTCAGAAACCAAAAGTCGGAGAGTCGCTTTCGATTGTACGTCCTGGCTTTAAGACAGATATACAGCAAGCGAAGCTCGTTGGTGTAGGTATCTCTCTTGATGAGACTGGATCATACGTAGCAGATGCGGTATTTACGGAGTCAATAAAGTGGGCCATAGGGGCTTCAGTGAGAGTGCTTGCTCCAGTAAACCAGACGGTATTTATTAAACCATCATCCGTTTTCATAAATGAGGAGGGTTCTCCGGCAGTATGGGCCGTTTCAGAAGCTGATAGGATCTTCGCAAAGAAGGTAACCCTCGGTCGCACGCTTGGTAACTCTTTGGAGGTGTATACTGGGCTCGTTAACGGTGATCGCTATATCACAAATCCTAAGTCAGACATACGTGAAAATATGTTTCTCGTAGACATCACGGTGGTTTCTCCAGAAAGCAATGATGCTGAGTCTGACGACTCTGAAGATCATTCTAATATGTAATGAATGTAATCATAAAAGTATATGTTTAATCGAATTATTTCTTGGTCTCTTGGACACAAAATCACGGTAATCGCTCTTGCTGGTATCGTGACAGCATTTGGTCTGTGGAACATTGCTACGATGAAGGTGGATATTCTTCCGGATATCAACAGGCCCACTGTGACTATTTTTGCGGAAAGTGACGGCATGGCAGCCGAAGAAGTTGAACGACTTATCCTCAATCCGATTGAAGCGGCGATTGCGGGTGCTCCGGGTGTCGAAAGGGTACGGAGTAGCGCATCGTTTGCACAGGCATCTGTTATTGCAGAGTTTGCTTGGGGGAGTGATAGTTTGCGCAATAGACAAATAGTGCAAGAGCGATTAGCTCAGGCAATATTACCTTTCGGCGTAAAACCGACTCTTGGTCCATCGACATCCCTATTGGGGGAAATCATGTGGATTGGCATGAATTCATCAGATCAGAAGACTTCCCCGATGGAACTTCGTACGCTTGCAGATTGGACAATTCGTCCAGCCTTGTTGAAGGTACCTGGTGTTGCAAGTGTTTTGGTGATGGGTGGCGACGCGCGCGAGTGGCAGATCAACATCAATGCGGAACGCATGAGTCGTTATGGAATCATGATGGACGATGTTCGCAGGGCGGTGGCCGATGCTCTCATAAATAGAAGCGGTGGGCTCCTAACCGAAGACGAAAAAGAATATCCTATTCGTATTATCGTTGCCCCGACAGATGTTTCAGAGCTCGAGGAAATTTCTATTGGACGAAACAAAATAGATGGACAGCCTATTCGCTTGGGAGACATTGCCTCTCTTGTGGAGGGAGCAAGCATTATCCGTGGAAGTGGAGCGATTGATGGAAAAGCAGGAGTTATCTTCCGAATCATCAGACAGCCAGATGCGCAAACACTCCAAGTTACCGATGAAATAAATAAGGCATTCACATCTCTTTCGTCCAGTCTCCCTGAAGGGGTTGTGCTGCATCAGGATCTTTTCAGACAAGAAAATTTTATTCGTGCCGGATTGGGCAATGTGGAGAGAGCACTGCTTGACGGAACGATACTTGTCATCATAGTTCTGATTATTTTTCTGATGAATGTTAGAATGACAATGATAACGCTTGTCGCCATTCCTTTATCTATTCTGGTTACGGCGATAGTGTTCAAGTCTTTTGGATTATCAGTGAATGTCATGACTTTGGGAGGTATAGCCGTTGCAGTGGGGGAATTGGTGGATGATGCTATTGTTGATGTGGAAAATATTTTCCGACGATTGCGTTTATGGATGATTGGTGGCAAAAAGGAATCTCGCGAAGGTGTCATTTTGTCATCTTCAATGGAGGTTCGTAATTCAATCGTCTATGCTACAGCACTGGTTGCGATAGTTTTCTTGCCCGTGTTCTTTTTGCCAGGAATTGAAGGGCGTCTTCTTATATCACTCGGCACAGCGTACCTCGTTTCAGTTGCTGCTTCCATGGTGGTAGCACTTACTGTGGTCCCTGTTCTTTCAGCACTCTTTTTGAATGACAAATCGCTGGAAAAACACCAGCAGGAAACTAAAATCGTACAAAAAATTAAGCAGCGTATAACGCCATGGATCTATTGGTGTATTTACAATGTGAAAAAGTTAATCGCTGTCGTCGTTGTGGCAATCCTTATTACTGCAGGTATGTATTTTTTTGCAGGAAAAGAGGGAATACCGCCATTTAATGAGGGGTCATTGGTGGTTATGCTTTTCTTGCCACCAGGCACGGCGCTTTCAACAACAAATGATTATGTAATACGCTTGCAAAAAGAGTTGCTTGAAGTGAAGGGCATAAGACAGGTAAGCAATATTGCGGGACGAGCAGTGGCTGACCCGCATGGGGGTAGTCCAAATTCCAGTGAAGTACAAATTGCACTCAAGCCGGGATTTGAAGGTGAACGGGATAGGATTATGCATGATATACAAATGGTGCTTGATAGATTCGAAGGAGCAGACTTCAGCTTAGGGCAACCTATTACCCATCGCGTTGAAATGTTGCTTTCCGGTGTGAGAGCACCTATAGTCGTGAAAGTTTTCGGGGATAATCCATCCGATATGGAGAATGCTGCCAAACAGGTTCTTTCAGAGCTTCAAAAGCAGCCAGGCATCAAAAACCCGCGCATTCAACAAAACACCGTTGTTCCGGAATTTCGTATTTACGTTGATAGAAATCGTTTGGCTGAATACGGAGTATCTTCTGGTCAAGTCGCGAATGATCTTGAGATGGGGCTTATGGGCGATAAATTTGGACAAGTTCGTCTTGGACCGTCGTCTATTAATGTTGTGGCTCGGTATGATGCTGAATCAAAAGGCTCAATGGCATCTTTGCGTGACCTATCGTTGCCTAGCATGGAAGTGGGATCACTAGGAAATGCGGGTGATATCAGAATTGAAGGTGGTCTCAATAGTGTTGATCATGAAGGAGGCAAAAGGGTGCTGGTTGTTTCTGCGAATTATCAAGGAAAAGATGTTGTTGGAGCTGTAGGAAACGCAAAAACAGCATTAGAATCACAAAAACTCCCAGTGGGCGTGACCCTTTCTTTCGAAGGAAATTATAAAAGCCAAAAAGAAAGTAGCAGACGATTGGCGCTCGTGTTTGCTGTCGGGATTGTAATGATTTTTGGTGTGCTTTACTACGCCTTCAAATCAATGTCGATCGTGCTTTTGATTATGACGAACATCCCAACTGTCTTCATTGGTGGGATGATTGGCGTGTGGCTGACAGGAGGGTCAGTTAATCTCGCCCATCTGGTTGGATTTATTTCGCTGGCTGGAATTGTTTCCAGAAATGGAATCATGCTAATTGGTCAAAGTTTATCACTGGTGCAAAAAGAAGGTCTGCCTTTTGCTCCGGAGACAATTGTCAGAGCCACACTTGACCGCGTCGTGCCAGTTCTTATAACTTCTCTTGTCACATCGCTTGCGCTTATTCCTCTTATGATAGGAGGGGGTGAACCTGGAAAAGAGATGTTGCAACCCTTGGCTACAGTAATCTTTGGAGGACTTATTTCTTCAACAATAATTTCACTCTTCTTAACACCTGCGTTGTTCTATTGTTTCGGAAAAAAAGCTGCAACTGAAACAAAAGGAGAAACATCATCAGGATTCTAAAAGTATGATAGATATCAACATTGGGCGTGAACCGCCAAATATAGGAAGTGTTTGAATGTTTGCGTAAGACAGTAATCAAGTTAATTTATTTATAGCAATAAAAATGAAAAAAATAACACTCGTCTTGATCATAGTAGTCACCTTTATTATTGGTGGAGGTGTCGGGTATTTTTCTGGAAATAGCATGAAGGGTGATGATGCTCAGGACAAGAAAATGCGAGATTCAGTTACTATGATGAAAGATCAAGAATCAGCCATAAAAAAAATGGGAGAAATGATGCAATCAAGTGGCGCGATGATGCAAGAAATGGGCACAAAGTATTCGGACAATGGAGCGCTTAGTAAGGGCAAGGACTTACAATTGCTTGGAGAAAAATACCTCAAGGACACTACAAAGAAAGCAGGAAGTGATGATTCTATGAAGGGTATAATGGGTAATTAAGGCGGTAACAAAGCAAACTACAAAAAAGACTACCAGCGTCTTATCTCTGCTAGTCTTTTTTGTTTTTTTATTTAACAAAAAGTGATATAATGTTATTAGGGATTAGGTTATTTTAACTTATCAATTTTTATTCTTTAATTTGAATTGTCTATTCTGAGTGATAGGTAAAATCAAATTTAAACTATCATGGATCATGTTGAAAAAATGGGACATCATTGTACTTGTAAAAGCGGTTGCCACGG
>LBTS01000020.1 GCA_000992165.1 Candidatus Moranbacteria bacterium GW2011_GWC2_37_8
ATCGTGGCAGCTCTGGGAGCATACCTGATTTTCTATGTCATCAATCCTGATCTGACTAAAATAAATCTGAGTTTTACGAAAGTGGGAGTGAATGAACCAGAAGAAGCTCAAGTTAATGGATCCATGTACAGCTCATTAGTTGCGCGCAATGGGCAACAAATAGATGCATCGTTCGGTTCAGCGTTGGATAAACTTAAACAAAATGGAATCAATACAATAGTGGCATCAGGTCTTAGGACTCTCGAAAAACAACAACAGCTCATAAGAGAAAATTGCGGTGGCTTTCCAGCTACAAGGAACTGCTCTCCACCAACCTGTTTACTTAAAAATGGACCTGCTAGTTGTCCACATACAACGGGTAGAGCTGCTGATATATGGGCATTAAATTCAAGTGGAGGACAGGCAATAATGCAAGATCAGTGCATGACAAATATCCAAGCTTGTTTTAATAATCCATATCAGAAGGCACTTATAGCGGCTATGCATGCAGAAGGATTTTGCGTATTGGCTAGTGAGCCATGGCATTTCGAAAAGCCTAAGATGTCTAGTGCTTGCAACTAGTATGTTTTGCGCTCAAAGAAACCATAAGAAAAATGCAGATCCAAAACAAAAAAGCTAAATCATTTTTCCAATAGGTAGTGTCGATTAGACCATGGAAAATAGTGTAAAGAAAAAAACCAAATATAGGCGCAGCAAGAGCTGCGTTTTTTTTGTTTTTCAGTAGGAGTATCAAATTTGTAAATATAAGAAATAAAAGATAGATAAAGCCAATGAGCCCCATTATTCCTGCTTGAAGCCAAAAAGCAAGAAAAATATTGTGCGGCTGTGGAACTGCCCATTCTAGGTATGGCGGAAATTGTGACTGTAGCGAAAGATAAGCTTCTTGAAAATTACCAGGCCCAATTCCAATAATAGGTTTTTCTTTTATTAATCTAAGTGAAACTTGCCAGATTGTAATTCTGGAAGAAAAAGAAGATCGTTCAAAATTATTTATAATTGATGTGAATTTTTGTGTGCCAAATTGAGTGGCGATTAAAATAAATAAACTAAGAATAAAGATAATGCTGGCGATACGTTTTTTGTTAGGTAAAAGTGAAATAGTGAGCAATAAAATAGAAGTAATAATTGAAAGCCATGCGCCGTATGAATACGTAAAATAAAGCGAGACAGTAATTACGGACAATAAAAAAGCATTTAAGATTATTTGAAAATGAAAATGGGATTTTTCTTTGAAAGATTTTAATAAAAAATATAAACCAAAAAAGATGCCTGGTGCCAGATACATAGCAAGGTGGTTTGGTGATAAATAAAAAGAAGTGAGTCGATTATCATAAGTGACTATTTCAGCTGCCTTATAAATTAAAGCTGTAAGTCCAGTCACAGCAGTTGAAACAAAGATAACTTTATAGATATTTTCTATATCCTGCTTAGACTCAATAAGTGAATAAAGTGCAAAAGAAAAAAACATTGGAATGATAAACCAACTCTTTAATATTCCAAAGCCGACAGCGTAATTTTTGTTGTATAGAATAGAAAATAATATACCCACAAGAATAAGCGCACAAGCTATTAGTAATGTGCGGGGAATATTCTTGGTCTTGATAAAGCTTAAATTTTCAATTAAAAAGTAGATGATGGAAAATATTGCAAGTATTTCAAAAACATTCGAAGGTACGCTTAAAAGTTCCACCCTTATTAAATATAAGGGTGTCAAAAAAATTGTTATTAAAAAAAGATTTTTTAATTTAAACACGTTCATATTTTTTAGCAATTGAGGCCATAGCAAGAATAATAAAGAAAAGTGGCAAAATATGGACTGAATATAGAGGGGACTCTACTAGTGAATGAATACTGAATACGGTGATGCTTGCGACTCCCGCAATAAAAAAAGGTTCTTTTCTAGCTGACTTCCAAAAAAATGAAAAAGCAGAAAGTAAAATAGCAATAAACAAAATGGCAGCTGGTATGCCGAGCTCAGCTGCAATGTCTAGATATGCATTGTGGGCGTAGATGGGTTGGCGATAGTCTGCAGTGGGATTAACTGCTAATGAATACATGCCGATTCCAACGCCCAAAGGATTTTCTTTTATGATTAAAATTGCCTGTTGCCAATTTGATAATCTGGCTTGATTTGAACCCTCTTCAACATCAAAAGAAGAAGTAAGTCTATTTGAGACGGGATTATGAGGAACAGCTAAAAATAAAACAAGCAATAATGATGAAGCGCAAACTATTTTTATTGCGGTGTATTTGTTAACAAGCGGCAAGATTGTAATGGATGCAGCAATTAAAGCGATATAACCGCCTCGAGTAAAGGTAAGGATGTCAGCTGTGATTAGGATTACTGCCGAGTAGAAAAACCAGCCAAATTTATTTTTTGAATTTATTGCCAACATGATAGTCCATGGAATAATCAGTCCGAAATAATAAGAAAGCATATGTGGATCAGGAAAAACAGCCACTGCGCGCATATAGGTAGTTCCTTGGCTGTTTACTAGCCAACTAGGATAGGCAAAAACCGCCTTGGAGAAAGTATTACCAATAAAAAAAGGTGTTATATTCTTAGCTAAGAAAGCATAGACCGCATCAATACCAAAAATAAATTGCGATATAAATTGAATGATCCCTATAATTGCAAGCAATGTTGCGCCAATAGACAATGTGGCAGCTATAAGTTTAAATGAATTCTTATCTTTAAATACAGAAACTGAAATAAGATAAATTGGAGCAATGGAAAACAAAAATAAAATTTTTCTAAGCGACCAGAAATAATTTTGTGAAAAGATAGTGGAAATCAGGGAGAGGAATAGAAAGGCAATAATTAATTTTGTAATCCTGTCGTTTATAATTAAAGTTTCTTTTCTCTTTATTCTTAAAAAGAGCCAAAATGCAAATAAAAGAGGAATAAAAACTCTGACTATAGCCAAATCAAAACCAGGCGCAGGATTAAGTGCAAATTGAAAAGGGAGAAAAAGACAAAAGAATAATAGCGAAAAATAAAGTATATTTTCCATTGGTTGATATTTCTGTATTTTTGAAAACATAAAATTGTAAATATTAGCGCAGTAAATAAGATATTGTTCTTATCACTTTTACCAAATAGGATATCAAAATCCCGAAATGTTTTTTGAAATAATAATCTTGTGATGCATAATAATGCTCTTTTTGTAGTGCTTTATTATCATAACTTTGTCCGCCAAAATGAATAACAGAAAAACTGGACAATCTATGTATGAGAAACTTTTTATTACGTATTCTTTTGCATAAATCGATATCTTCAAAATACATGAAAAATTTTTCATCAAACCCATTGATGGTGGTAAACAGTTTTTTTGAAATAAAAAAAGCTGCTCCACTGACCCAATCAAACGCTGCTTCTTTGTTGTTGAAGTGTTTGTTTTCTGCGAAATTATTTTTTAGTAAGGCCCAGAGGTTCAATGACTGACCTGCGCTCCATGGCTGTATTTCCTTGTTTGGTAAAATTAGTGTGGGAGCCACGATGCCAACTCCGGGAAAGTTTAATGCGGAAATTAATTCATCTTCAATCATGTTTGCTATTTGCGTATCTGGATTTAAAAAAAATAATATTTTAGATTTAGCAATTTCAGCTCCTATATTGCAAGCCGTAGCGAAACCTTCATTTAAAGGAAGATTCATTACTTTGACATAAGGAATTTCTGCAATATCTTTTAACGATGTCGAATCATTATTTATGATAATTATTTCGTACGATATGTTTTTAAAGAAAGTTTGAACGGAGGAAATGCATGGCGCTAAAAATTTTTCGCTGCGATAATTGATTATGATAACAGAAATATCCATAGACTTTAATTATACAATAAGAAACACTAGCGAACTCTCTTGGTCAACAAATAATCGCCGAAGGCTTTCCTTATGTCTCTGCTAAACGTCGAACGTCTGAATAATACATCATATAAGTTCTTCATTTTTCGGGCTGTTACATATGGATAAAGCCATAATTTTTGAAGTGGCGTAGCATGAGTAAAAAAGAAAATTAAACCAGACAGGACTAACCAATATGTCTTAGAGCTATTTTTTGAAGTGCTTTGTTCCAAATGAACGATGCGGGCGGAAGGTTCTACTATTAATTCGAACCCAGCCGCCTTGGTTCGAAAAGAAAAATCAGCATCTTCGTAGTATAGGAAATAGCGTTCATCGAAAAGTCCTATTTTTTTGAAAACATCTTTTTTGATAAGCATGGCGCAGCCGCTGAGATATTGAGAAGCATACGGTTTATTCGAAATAATTTGAAAAAGATGGTTTGTTCTCATTTTCATCCAATCAATCGTGCCCCCAGCGAACCATGTGGACTTATCTGGATTCATAATAATGGGGCTTATTATTCCTGCGGTACTATTCCTTTGAGCTTCGCTAGCGAGTTTAGCGATGGTATCTTTTTCGATGATGGTATCATTATTCAAAATAAAAATAGCATCTGCAAACTTCTCTAATGCAAACCTAATTCCAATATTGTTGCCTTGTGAGAATCCAATATTGGCAGAATTTTTAATGAAATGTGCTCGAGAGAAATGAGAGAGCGCCTTTTCAAATGAACCATCACTAGAATCATTGTCGACAACAACAACTTCATAGTTATTGTAATTTGATTGAAACACGGAAACCAAACAATTATTCAGCGTTTCGATTCCATTATAATTAAGTATGATGATAAATATCTTTGGATTTGAATTGATGTTATTCATGATAAATAAATCGAATGATGGATAGGTCGCACCGTACAAGCGCAACTAATTAAAGACGTTATGTTTCAGATGCTATTAAATAATACAGCTGCTTATTTTTGGGAAAAAATTCCTGATAATTCTTTTATTGTAATCGTTTTTGTTGCCCAAAGTGATAGCATATACACAATAGAACTGCCAACAAATCTTAAGACGAAGCTGATATCCTTGAAAACATATAAGAACACAGCCATAAAGAAGCCTGACAAAAGTATTCCAGGTAATTTTTTAACAGTTGGCACGTAACCAACATATTTGATGGTTAACACCAAGCCTGCAAGCGCTACTAATGATTCAGTGGCTACTGAAATAACTGCCGCTGCCGTGTACGAATAAATTGGAATGAATATAAGATTGGCGACAACATTGAAAATCGCACAACCAGTCAGCGCCCCGAGCATTTTTTTCTGATGATTTCCTGCGATTAATATATTGTTAAAAAAGCCTCCAAAAAAAATAAATCCAAGAGCAAAAATCAAAATTCTAAGTGTATTCGAGGCATCCGTGAATGCGGCACCTCCGATTAAATTGATAATACCCTCGGATAGAAAAAGTGTTCCAATAATTAAGGGAACAATAAGTATGGAAAAAACTTTAAATGTTTCGTTGGCTAAGTGACGAAAATGTTTTTTGTCTGAAAAAATGTGACGTGAAAACATCGGAAACATCAGAC
Source organism: Candidatus Moranbacteria bacterium GW2011_GWC2_37_8 (assembly GCA_000992165.1). Classification (GTDB taxonomy): domain Bacteria; phylum Patescibacteriota; class Minisyncoccia; order Moranbacterales; family GWC2-37-73; genus GWC2-37-8. The sequence continues at coordinate 5,437 of LBTS01000020.1, forward strand.
CAATAATCATGGCTGGGAAAAAAGAAACGTTTTCAATAACTTTATAAGCAGCATTGTAAATTCCAACTTCGCTGCTTGTTTTTAAAACAGAAAGTAAGATAGTGTCTATTTTAAAATAAATAAAAATAACAACTGCGGATAATCCTAAGGGAGCTGATTCTTTTAGAAATTTTTTCCAATAAGTGAAATCGAACTGTAATTTGAGAGGAATATATTTTTGCACTAATAGAAATACAACAATAAAGTTGAAAACCATTGCAAACAGTACTGATAATATGATTGTTATGAATCCCAAATCATTGCGAACTGCTAATATAATGATTGCAATCTGAATTACCTTTCCTAAGACTTCAGCCGTTGCAACCTTGTCCATCGCTAAGTTCTTCTGAAATACACCGTTTAGCACCATGTATGTTGAGGAAAAAACGAATGATGCAGCAGCAATAAGAATTCCTATTTTTACATCATTGGAATAAGGCAGGAAAAAGACCAAGATTGGTGTTAAAAAGAAAACAGCAAAAGAAGTGCAAAGTCGAAGCGTAAAGGCATTGCCTAGTATTTTTTTTTCGTTTGCTCCCGCGCGAGAAATTTCGCGCGCTGTAATCGCATATAAACCAAGATCAGCAGCGCTTCCAAAGAAAGCAAAAAAAGCAAGGACTGTGGAATAGTTTCCAAAGCCCTCTTTACCAAGATAACGTGTAATAAAACCTATCCCAACCAATGCTAAAATGGTGGAGATAAGCTTTGTGATAACGTTAAAAATCACGTTGTAGGCAATTTTTCGTGCGATTGCCATGTAGCTTGTGTTTTAGTGCTTAACCTAGACGCTAATCCATTAAATCAGCCGGTCTAACCATGATTTTACGGTCTTCTCCTTCGCCTACACTTTCGGTGCTAACCCTCGTGTCCTTAGAGAGCTCCAGATGAGCCAGTCTTCGTTCGTAGGTGGACATAGGTTTCATTGCAACGCTGCAGTGACTTGAAACAGCTTCTTGGGCAGCTTGAATAGCTTGCTCAATTACGGATTGATTTTTTTGCTGTCTATAATCGTTAACATCTAAAATAAATCTAATTTTTTCAGGAATTTGTTTACGCACCATTAGCCGAGCCAAGTGCTGGATTGCTTGAAGATTTATTCCGTGTTGACCTATAAGAAAATGTGAATCCACGTCGGTAGTTATGTTGCAGATAATGCTGTCATCTTCTGATGATTCGGAAACAGTGACTTTTCCTGTGAATCCCATCTTTTCCAATAATTCATCAATAGTTTTCTTTATAAGTTCTTTTGTTTCTTTTTCCATGTCCAGTAGGGAAATTCAAATGGGCTATGCCCAAGGGATTTCTTATATTAAATTAGCAGTTAACCAATTTTGGCATCCTGGGTTTAGGTTTTCATTCACATCTTTCAATCAAGCTAAGATTTCAGTGAGGATGTTTTTTTATCGAGCAAAATTTGCTGAATAAGCATGAAAAGAGTTCCGGCTAGCCAGTATAGGGATAGTCCCGCAGGAAATTTTATTCCAATGAAAAGTGTAAGAAATGGTCCTAGATATAACATTTGCTTGCTCATAATTTGAGCAAAATCAGGTTGCCCATCTTCACTCTTAGGAGTGACTGGTTGGCTTGCCATTAGCATTTTAGTTTGAAAATATTGAGCAATTGCAGCTAAGGCTGCAATAATGATGCTTGGTTTAGTTAAGTCTACCAAGGAAATGAAAAATTGATTTATTTTTCCGGGATCCGTAACGAAAGAATAAAGCTGTGAAGCATCAGCGGTTAGTCCGCTGTTAGAAATATTTATAAGTACTCTATAAATAGCCAAGAAGAAAATGATTTGAATAACAATTGGAAGGCAACCAGAAAAAGGATTTGTCTTATGCTCTTTGTAAAGTTCCATCAACTGTTTAGTTTGCTGCTCTTTGTCATGCTTTGTTTTTTCTTGCAAAGCCTTTATTTTAGGCTGCAAGATTTGCATTTTCTTTTGGGACTCAATTTGTTTTTTATATAAAGGAATCAAAAAAGTTCTCAGAAGAACGGTTATAAGAATGATAGAAATACCAAAATCACTACCGGGAACGATATTGTAAAGAAAAATAAGTATATTGTAGAGTGGTTGGTAAATGATTGTGTCAAAGAGTGCTACCATTTTGTTTTTGATTATTCCAAGATGAATGGAAAATGTTACTTAAGCAAGTTAGCCTTAATGAAAACTTTCTTTAAATCCTCAGTAACCTTCTTATGTTCAATATTTTTATAGCCTGGTTTAATTAATATGATTATATCAAATCCTGGCTTTAATTGACTAAGAAATTGAAAAGTTGCTGCTCTCAGAACTCTGCGAGCTCGATTGCGCGCGGCTGCCTTCTTTGAAAAGTTCTTTCCGATTGGAAATCCAATTCGTGAATCCGGAAGAATTGTTTTGACAAATTTGATGGCGACTCCTTCGTGAATGGAAGTGTAAGAGCCGCGATCAAAGGTGGTTGCAAAATCTTCACGTCTTATTAATCTATGTTGTTTTGGAAGCATGAAGATTATGCATCAGGGAATAAAATTTTGACCTAAATTAGACAGAAAGCTTCTTGCGGCCATTTTGTCTGCGTCTTTTTATTACAGCTGCACCATTTTTTGTGCTCATTCGTTCAAGAAAACCATGGCGGCTCTTACGTCGTCCTTTTTTGGGTTGGTATGTTCGTTTCATATTTAGATGAATTTAAGATTAGGCAAATATCGATGCATAATCACTGAATTAATTAATGTGAGCAATACTATGCCTTAGTGTATCAGTCTGAGATAAAAAGTCAACCCATTTCTTAAGGAAAAATAGCTCATTTAAGGCTTTAAATAATATAAATAGATGATTTGAATAGTTGACAAAAACTAACGGAAGGAGATATCCTACTTATGAAGAAGGAAACAGGTCGCTTTTTATGCTAAAATGTGGTATAAAAAAGCTAGATAGAGGCAAAAAAAGCACTTATCCACTTATGCACATATTGTTAACAGTTGCTTGTGTGATTTTCTGGCTTAGCAATCAAGAGCATGATATAATTTTGCTTACCGATAGATATAAGTGAATTTTATCCTCGATAGCGGTCGCGCGGCATTTACAAAAGATTAAAATAATTGAATATTTGTTTTTTTAATTAAAAGTTCGAAAGGAAAAGTTAACCTGAGTTTGGCTCATTTAACTTTTTATTACAGGAATGAACAATGCAGAACTTTGGCAAGCCGCACTTGGAGAAATAGAACTCTCTATTTCGAAGGCAAATTTTAGTACTTGGTTTAAAAACACAACAATTCTATCCAATGAAAATGGCAAGGTTGTTATTGGTGTGCCAAATGGTTTTGCCAAGGAATGGTTGGAAAATAAATACAATACATATATTTTCAGAGCGCTTAGAAATTTTCAGGATGATATAAGAGAAATTAGTTGCGTTATATATAGCAGTGATCCAGCTCCTCAAAATGGTCAGGGCGAGATGAAAAAAAATGAGCCTATGAGCGCTCAATCCCAGCAACCCCCGCAAGCATATCAGCAACCTCAGCAAGCTGTTCAACAGGCAGGAAATTACGCTCCTCGTCCAATTCAAAACACAAACCATGCAGGATTGACAGCTCAAGAAAATAATATAAATCCTCGTTATACTTTTGAAAATTTCATTATTGGTGAAAATAATGAATTGGCTCGCGCTGCATGCTATGCCGTTTCTCAAAATCTTGGAAAAATATACAATCCACTTTTCATATATGGAGGAGTAGGTCTTGGAAAAACTCACCTTCTGCAATCTATTGGAAATGAAGTTTTAGCCCATGATAGCTCGCGCAGAATCAAATATATCACTTCTGAACGCTTTGCAAATGAGCTTATCGATTCAATTCGAAACCAGACCGTGAATGATTTCAAATCCGCCTATCAAGCTATTGATTTGCTCATCATTGACGACGTTCAATTTTTAGCTGGAAAAGAAAAAACTCAGATCGAATTCTTTCATATTTTCAATGCCCTGTATCAACTCAATAAACAAATCGTAATCAGTTCTGACCGTCCTCCTAAAGCGATTGCAACTCTTGAAGACAGATTACGTTCACGTTTTGAAGGAGGTATGATTGCTGATATTGGAAAACCTGATTTGGAAACACGTATTGCCATTTTGAAAACTAAAACTGCTGAGCGAAATTTTTATATGGATGAAGAAGCTCTTCGGTTTATTGCTGAAAACGTGAAAAATAACATTCGCGAATTAGAGGGAGCGCTCAATCGCATTATTGGAGCTTGCGAATTTAATAAAAAATTGCCGACTTTGAAATTTGTGCAACAAGCATTGCAGGAAATAATTTCAAGCGGAAAGAAGAAGGGTGTGCAGCCGCAAAATGTTATTGATGCAATTGCGCAGTATTTCAATATTTCGAACAAAGAACTTATTGAAAAAGGACGAAAGAAAGAAATTGCTTATGCACGTCATATCGCAATGTATATCATGCGTAGTGAACTCAGTTCTTCATATCCAAGTATTGGAACAATATTTGGTGGCCGAGATCACACAACAGCCCTTCATGCTTTTGAAAAAATAAGCAAAGAAATGGAAACAGATGAGAAGGTAAGGGAAGACGTAAGTATCCTCCGAGAAAGAATATATGCGGTTTAGAGCTCTATAAAGCCACGATAGTGCTGTGTATAATGTGTGCATAAGTCGGTTACTTATGTATAACCTTGAAAGTAACCCTGTAAAATTTTAAGAATATTAAATATATGAAATTAACCTGCACCCAAGAAAACTTCAAAAAGGCTATATATAGCACCGAACGGGTTGTTGGAAAGCAAATAACTCTGCCAATTTTGGAGAACATCCTTCTGGAGACTGACCACGGAATGCTTAAGATTGCGGCTACTAACCTTGAAATAGGTGTTTTCTTGAAAATTGGCGCTAAAATAGAAGAAGAAGGAACAATTACAGTTCCAGCGCGCCTCCTTAGCAATTTTGTGAATAATCTTCCTGCCGATGGAACAGTGGCTTTGACAGTGATCGACCAGACTCTTCATATTGAAAGTGGCTCATCTAAGGCTCAAATAAAGGGTTTACAGGCTCAAGATTTTCCTATTATTCCTGAAATGGAGGGCGAATTCCTATTTTCTCTGCCAGCTCAGGAAATGAGAGAAGCTATTCCGCGACTTGCGATGTGTGTTTCAATGGATAGTACTCGTCCAGAACTTACTGGATTCAACGTTTTGCTTGATAAGCTAGAGGTAAAATTGGCTGCTACAGACAGTTTTCGCTTAGCTGAGGCAGTTGTGACTCTAGTAAAGGATAATCCGCAAGCCTATGACCTATTTATTGAAAAAACAGGCTCAATTATCGTGCCCCTTAATACTTTTTCGGAAGTTTTCCGTGTTATTGGTAATGATACCCAGGAAATAAAGATTGGGATTGAGGAAAGTCAGATATTTTTCCAAGTCGACAATGTAAGGATTGTTTCCAGACTTATTAATGGTAAATATCCTCCATATCAACAAATCATTCCGGAATCCTTCACAACTAGAGTTGTATTGAAAAAGGATTCAGTTTTGAGAGCGGTAAAGATTGCTGGAATCTTCACACATAGCAAGGCAGGAGAAGTTAAATTTACAGTGAATTCAGAAGGCAAGGAAGTCTATGTTCAATCAAGGGCTGAGGAAGTAGGTGAAAATAAGACTATTCTTAATGCTCAAATAGAAGGACCTGAACAGGAAGCACTTTTTAATCCTCGCTATATGGTGGATGGCTTGCAAGCCATGGGGACTTCTCATATGGTTTTGCTTATGAATAGTGGTTCCTCCCCAGCAGTTCTTCGCATGGTTCAGGGCGAAAAGCGGGAAGAAAACCTTTCATACACATATATAATCATGCCGATAAAGAATTAAAAAAGTCCTGGCTATATTTGTAACATTAGTCATTAGCGATAAGATCAGTCATTAGTCATTTGACATTTGACTAACGACTAAACTTACAGCCAATGACCGATGTAACTTATTGGAAATCAGCTTTAGTGATCACATCTAATATTGTATCTAGGACTTTAAGCAAATATCCTTTTATGAAGACCCTTGGATCTTTTATAAATAAAAAAAGCATTGAAGCTCGGCGGACTGTTATTGATCAGCAGAGCGTTTTTTATGTTTTTCAATTGGTGATTAAGACCGAATATGGGCGCCTTGGCGCTGAAAACATAACCCCCGTGTTTTTCAAGGAGAAAAAGATCTTTATTAAAGCCTCTGGCTCGACTTGGGCTAGTGAAATCTGGCTTAATAGAGGACATATTGTCAAAAAGGTGAACGAACAGCTAGGTGGAGAGGAAATTATAGATTTGGCGATGAGTCAGTAATTTTAGTAAATAATAATCAGTTACTAGTAATCAGTAACTAGTAACTGGCAACTAGTAACTAGGGAATTTTCAATTTTTACTGATTACTAGTTACGGATTACGAGTTACTTCGGAATATGAGTAACTTTGAAACCCTTGCCAAAGTAGATTATACGTGTTAATAATAGATAGAACAATATTTAAATTAATTTTATCGAATGAGCTTTTTCCTAATGCTCTCAGGAATAGGTAAGTTCAAATAACCCCGTGCCAATCAAAAAATCTGCTAAAAAATACATGCGAGTTACTGATCGCAAGACTATCAAGAACAAGATCGTAAAAGGAGTTTTCCGAAATGCTATCAAAAAGACTAACGAGAATATCGCTTCCGGAAGTATTGCTGAAGCTCAGGAATTCCTGAAAGCTGCAATTAAAGCTTTGGATAAAGCTGCTCAAAAGAATGTTATCAAGAAAAATACTGCTGCTCGAAAGAAATCTCGTTTGAATGCTGCTGTTAAGAAGCTTGCACTGAAAAAGTAAAGATTCAAAAACTTTGCATATACAAAAAACCAACGATTTAAACTCGTTGGTTTTTTGTTGTAAGGAGTTGCAGGAAAAATAGGGTCACACGCAATACGTGGCTGTGTTTAAACTAGTATTAGCAATAAGTTTATATTTTTTTGCTAGCCCATTTCCTTTTTCGCCGCGCTTTTGGATAAAATACTCACTATCCAAAAGCTCAGAGATACTCTCGTATCCCGTCTCGCCTCGGTTCGCCGAGGTCGGACAATTGGCCGAAAAACAAAACACTGGTCTAATGTCATTGCCTGTAAAACCATGAATTGCGCATGATCCTTTTTTTGTTGTAAGAAGTTGCAGGAAAAATACTAAAACATAAAAATTTTATTAGATATAGCTTCTTTGTAAATGTAATATCTTCTTAAAATTAAATAAACCGGCCATTTGATGAAAAATATTTTCACGTCGCGCTTTCCGTGTGCTAGATATCTTATAAATAAAACTGGGACGACAACAGGTAGTATTAACAAAAACAAATAATCTTTGGGATTTATAATTGTTCCAAGTAAAACAGGCGATCCAAATACCTGAAAATATTCTGGGTATTTTTTCTTCAAAAGAGGCCAAACAGCTGCATTTCTTGTTGATCTCAAAAGAGCCTTTGCATTCCAGTTCATTGCTTGATGATTAACTATTGCTGTTTTGCAGCGAGCAAAGGAAAAATTCTTGCTTGTTGCTCGAATTGCCATTTCGGAATCTTCATTGTTGTATTTATAAAAAAAGTCATCAAAGCCGCCACAAATTTCAAAAACCTTCTTTCTGTATGCGATATTGCATCCCATTGGCCATCTGGCATCTATATTTGAAACTAGTCGTTCTGGAAAATATCCTTTATAGCTGGCGCTAATGTAAAACGTTTGACCTATCACAAAATCAACCTTCTGCTTGTCGAAACTTTTTGAAAGTTCAGCTAGCCAATTTTTATCGACTTGGCAATCATCATCAGTGAAGGCTAGAAATTCCGATGTAGAATTTGCAATTCCAATATTTCTCGAGCGGCTGAGACCCTTATTGGTCTCGTTATGAATGACCGTAATTCGTTTTTCATTCAGCGCGTCTAAAAAGTTCTTAGTCTCATTGGTTGAGCCATCATTAACAATCAATATTTTATATTCAGGAAAATCCAGAGCAAGTAGTGCATTAATGCATTTTTTGAGATAATCTAATCTGTTGAAAGTGCAGACTATAATTGAAAATTTATTTTCCATGCCAAATATGCATGATTATTTTTTACAGTGAAACTATGAAAGTATCCAAGGCCAAAAGCGGGTCAACTTTTCCAGTCTTGGCGTTCATGTCTATTTCGGCAAGGTCTCGAAGCATCTGTTTTGTTTTGTCTTCAGAAAGATTGCGGATTTGAGAAAGAGATTTTTGCACGACGTAGGGATGAATCCCAGAAGCTTGTGCAATTTGTGGGGCGCTGCTCATGCCTTGCCAATAAAAATCTCCAATCTTAAGAAGAGTCCTTATCTGATAGGTATACATGGAAAGAATATAAAAAACGTCTTCACCTTTAGCTATTTGTTCATGAAGAAGCTGAAGCGCGCGCGATTTGTTGCCGGAAGAAAGCGCTTCAATAGTTTCAAACATGGTGGAATCAACTTTTGATTTAACTAGAGTCGCGATATCTTCATCATTAATGGTTCCACTGGTTTTATAGCTTACAAGTTTAGTAATTTCATTGTTTAGAATATGTAAGTCGTTGCCCGTGGCAACTAATAAAAGATTGAGCGCACTTTTTGAAAAAGTGGTTTCGGGTGAAAGTTTCTTTGTCAGTGCCAATGCCCAATTGGCTAGAGTGATTCCTTCTAGGAGTGCAAATTCTTGCTTTTTTGCCTGAGTGAAAAGAAATTTATAAAGAGCTCCATTTTTTTTGGGAGCGCCAGCTTCAAAGAAGATAACAATTGAGTCAGCATCATTTTTTAATTCCGTTTGGGATTTTAGGAAAACTAAAAGTTCTTTTTGTTGTTCTGTGGAACCCTTAGTCATGACATTCTTCACAGTCACTAGCTGCTTGGAAGAGAAAAGTCCTTGGGCTGAGAGAATTTCAGCAAGCGTCTTCATGGCACCAGTTTCTCCATATTCAAGAATGCTCAGGTCTGTGCCTGAGCTGTTCTTGGAAAGATATTGGTTTTTTAGTTCGCTGAGTTTTTCCTGTGTACGAAAACTATCAGCGCCGAATAGGAATATTAACATATTTTTAATAATCTAAGGAAATTGGGAGGATATAACTAATTCAATAGACATTAATTAATATGGGTCATTGTAAACATTGGTTTTTGGCAGTATGCATGGTCATAAGTTCTAAGTAATAAGAAAGCCCCGTCACTAATGACCAAGGACTATTCTTACTGCTAATGACTGTTGTTCCCTATGCCGATGGTGTCCAACGAAGTGCCTGTCCTGGATCAATGATGTCAACCCAGATCTGACCAGGAACAAATTTAATTTCTTGTCCTTGTTCATTTAGGAAAAATAGTTTGCTTTCTATTTTTGTTTTATCTTTCTTCCATGTTCCCTTGATTTGCTGACCATTCATATAATAAAAAGCGCTTCCTGAATCAGCTTGATCATACCATGGATCTCCGATTTGAATATTGGCGTATTGTTCACCGACCTTGATTGGAGCAGCATCAGCAATCAAAACGACAACATTTTTTGGAGCAATTCTTTTTTTGTTGTTTCTGTCTGTGTCAGCTTCACCCCCCCAGGTTCTCAGATATGAATTGCTGGCTTTGTCGTAGTCGTATTCAACATCAAATGGTTTTGCGAAGGCTACACGAAGATTTCCACCGCTTGGACGTTGATCAATTGAAGCTTCAATTTGATGAGGATATCCAACAAATTTGTTTTCCATGCTGTACCCGTAAGTCTTGGCTCCTTCGACTAGTTTTTCAAATTTAGCATATCCAGTATCAACCCCTCGCATATTTCCCTCGGCTTCTTTACGGAAACAATATTGACCAGCTGATTTTCCTGCATCATTATTGCAATTCATGTCATCAATGACTCCGCTGTTGAGAACATCCTTGAATTGTTCGATGTCTGCACGTCCCCAATGAGCATAAATTGAATCTAAACTTTTTGCGATATGAACAAAGTCATGACGTGCGCTGCGAAGCGAACCAACCTCCACTGGATAGTTGCATCCATAAACGCCCATGAGACGCGTAATGCTTCCGTAGACAGCCACCATTTCAAAAGTCATGTCAGATTCTGAAAGACCAGCTAAGGGACGTGCAGCGACATCTGCAGGTTGCATGACAGCAAAGTTCCGACGATTCCAATTTTCACAAGCGAGTCCCGTAATCGGATTGACATTTCCAGAGTTAGCTGGAGTAGTCGATTCCTTTATTCCGTTTACTTGAATTTGTTTTACGCTCGAAGCCTTTTTGTCTCTAGTGAAAAACATGACTCCTCCCACAATAAGCGCGGCAATCAAAACGATTAAACCGATTTGTTTTCGATTCATTTAATTATATTTGTTAAATTGTTATATTGTTAAATCGTTAAAAAATTCAGAAAAAATCCAAACAATTTAGCAATTTAGCCATATAGCAATATTACTGCTGGCAAGTAGGACAGTGAAAAGTGCTGCGCTGCTCAATGACATTCTTTTCGATTATTGTAGCACATTTTGCACAACTTTTACCAGCCTTTTTATAAACCTTCAAATAATTTTGAAATTCGCCTTTTTTACCTTTGGCGTCTCGATAATCACTGAAAGAAGTACCTCTTTTACTGATGGCCTTAACTAATATTTTCAAAGTTGATTTGAATAAGGATTTTCTCTCTGTTTCGCTGAGTGTTTGAAGTTTTCTGATAGGATTTAACTTCGCATCATATGGAATTTCTGATGCATAGATGTTTCCAATACCGGAAATAGCGGTCTGGTCCATGAGGAAACTTTTGATGCTTTTATTTTTTCTGACTTCGATCAGCTCAGTAAATTTTTTCAAAGTAAATTCCTTTGAAAGGGGATTGATGCCTTTGCCGGATTCAATTTCTGATAGTCTTTTTTTATCTGCAAGTTCCAAAGTGGCGAATTTTCGGATGTCATGAAATTCCAGAGCCCCGTTTTTCTGCAAAGAAAAAACATGATGCAGGTGTTTAGTTTGAATTTTCTGGTTACTAGTTATTAGCTTCTGGTTACTGAGTAATAACTTTCCTGTCATCTTCAAATGAGCAACAATAAAAGTATCATTTGCCAATTCAATGACAATATTTTTTCCAAGTCTCTTCACTCCTGCGATTTTTTGTCCCTTGATTTTTTCTTCAAAGTCGTCAGACTTAATTGCTTTTGTAAAATTTGTCCAAAAACCGGTGATGGTGTCGCCGGTTAATATCTGAAGGTCGTTAACAATAGTTTGTACTTCGGGAAGTTCAGGCATTTTTATAAATCACTAATAGCACTAATAATACACCAATAAACACTAATGGTTTAGCGCTGCGGCTGTAATTGTGTTAATTCGTGTGTTTATTATTCGTGAAAATTAGTATTGCTACACTTCTCCCCAGTTGTCTCCGACTTTTACGTCGACGATTAGCGGCACGCGCAGAGGGTGAACATTTTCCATGAGTTCTTTAAGTTTTTTGGCAGCCACTTCAGCTTTCTCAGCTTTAACTTCCAAAATTATTTCATCATGAATTTGAAGTATCATTTGTATTTCGCTGTCACCATCAAAAGCTTGATGGGTTTTTATCATGGCCAGTTTGACTATGTCAGCAGCTAATCCCTGAATAGGCATGTTGATGGCCATTCTTTCTGCGCCGGCTGCTACTTGGAAATTAGGAGAATTTATTTCATTAAGATTTCTCCTTCGTCCCAAAAGCGTTTCAACATAACCATTAGTGCGTGCAAATTCGCGAGTTTCTTTCATATATGCAGCCACACCGGAAAATTTTTCCATGTATGCCTTGATGAATTCTTTAGCTAGCCCTTGCGCAATTCCAGCTGACTGAGCGAATCCAAATGAGCTCATGCCATAGATGATGCCGAAATTCAAGGCTTTGGCACTGGAGCGCATTTTTTGCGTCACTTGTGAAGGAGTTACACCATTTATCTCAGCGGCTGTCAGGGAATGAATGTCATCGCCTCGGTGGAACGCTTCTATCATCTTTTTATCTTTGCTGACATGAGCCACAGCGCGCAAATCTATTTGTGAATAATCGGCGCTGATAAGTTTGTAGCCTTCTTTGGCAGTGAAAGCTGTTCTTAGTAATTGTCCAAGTTCTGTTTTGATAGGAATGTTTTGCAAATTTGGCTCAGTTGAGGAAAGTCTTCCAGTTGCTGCCACCGCCTGATTGAATGTTGTATGTATGCGCGAATTTTTATCGACAAGTTTCGGAATCGCATCCAGGTATGTGGTTTTCAGCTTGAATAATTCGCGGTATTCTTCGATTTTGGAAATTATTTTATGCGAATCTCGCAGTTTTGAAAGTTCGGAAGCGCCAGTCGAAAGTCCCTTTTTGGTTTTTTTGATATCCAAAGTCGAAAGCGCCAGATCCGTAAAAAGTATTTCGGAAAGTTGCGAAGGTGAATTTATATTGAACTCTCTTCCTGCCATTTCATAAATTGATTTTTCAAGATTCTTCAAAGTGACGGTGATTTTTTCTGAAATACCTTTGAAAATAACGGTATTAAGCTCTACTCCTGTTATTTCCATGTCAGCCAAGATTTTCAAAAGAGGCATTTCCATTTCAAAAAAAATACTTGCGAGTGTTCCATCCGTAAGCTTGGCTTCTTTTTGCTCAGCGGAAATTTCATCGATTCTTTTTTCGAGAGCAGCTTTCAATTTCAAAGCGTAGTCTGCCTTTTGGCAAATTTGCTTGCTAGAAGCTTCTTCATCTTCCTGACTTGCAACCAAAGAAAGTTGACCCTTGGGTTTTTGTTCGAAGTTTATTTCTTCGCCTAACTCTGAAAAAACAAGTTTTTCCAAATTAATTTTTTCGCCAGGATTCAAAACATAAGCAGCCAACATGACATCAAAATATAGTCCGTCCAAAAAAATGGTCTCATTGAAAAGTTGTTTGTAAATTGTTTTCAGGTCGTAGCCAATTTTTTTTATTTTGGAATTTTCTAAAAGTGGTTTGATTTTTTCAAGCCTATCAATAGGAAAAAATGCGGCTCTGCCTGTTTTCCATGAAACAGAAATTCCGGAAATTTTTCCGTCTTGTGTTTGAGTGTCCAAAGAAATTTCTTCAGCATCTTTGAATTCTGCAAAGATTTCTTCAAGATTTTTTTCGTTGACTATTGTATATTTAAAATCCTTTACGCCTTCTTTTTCTTGATTCATGATTCTTGATTCATGATTCTCAGCTCCTGGTAATCTTTTGATTAAGCTGAAAAAATTTAGTTCGCTGAAAAGCTTTACGATTTTTTCTCTGTCAAAATCATGAAGAACTGATTTTTCAAGTTCAAATTCAACAGGGACACTTAAATGAATTGTTGCTAAATCTTTGCTTAAATACGCTTGCGCTTTGTCCCGCACCAATTTATCTTTAACAGCCCCTTTGATTTCCTCAACATTTTCATACACACCATCTAGGGTTATGTATTTTTGAAGTAATGTGACCGCCGTTTTTTCTCCAATGCCTTTTACGCCTGGAATATTATCAGAAGGATCGCCGCGAAGAGCCTTGTAGTCAATGATTTGATCAGGATTAAGTCCATAGCGCGCAATAACTCTGTCTTTGTCATACAAAATAGAATCGCTGAGACCTCTGCGCATAGTGTAAACCTTGGTCGTATCATTCACGAGTTGCAAAGTATCCATATCGCCAGTGACAATGATAGTTTCAATGTCTTCCTTGTTTTCTTTGATTTGCTTGGCAATTGTTCCGATGATATCGTCAGCCTCAAACCCTGCCATTTCATAAATTGGAATATTGAAAGCTTGCACAACTTCTTTCACGCGAGGAATTTGGGCATATAGTTCATCGTCTCCTTTCACGCGAGTAGCTTTGTAGTCTTCAAATTGCTCATGTCTGAAAGTTTTGCCTGCCAAATCAAATGAAGCCACGACATAGTCAGGCTTGAATTCGGCAATAACACTCAGCAGCGTGGAAGAGAATCCATAGACAGCGTTCACAAGTTCACCCTTTTTGGTGGTGAAAGGCGGCAGCGCATGATAAGCCCGATGAATAATGGCATTTCCGTCGATAAGAATGAGTTTTTTGGGTGTATTTTTCATAGTTTTTTAGTGTATATCTAATACAAAATATTACAAGTAATCTTAAGTGTGTCATTCCGGGCTTGACCCGGAATCCAGGATTTATTTCTAATATTCGTGGGCTATCAATAATCTTTTTTAATTATAATGATTTTGTTATTTTGGATTCCTGCTGGAGTTTATACTCGCCAGTAGGCGGGTGCAGGAATGACAATATAATTATTTTTTTCTTAAATTGTTCCAAATTAAATTGAAAATTGCTCTTTGCGTGTCAGCTATTTGCTGCGATTCAATTATGACGGCTACTTTTTCTTCTCCCAGGGAAACAATGGCGACTTTGTTTTGATAGACATTAATTTCATTGGTAATGAAGAATTTGCTTCTGGGAATCAAGAGTGTTTCGCGCCACTCCTTCTTGTTATCCTGACTGTGACTCTCAGAATATTCATCAGTGGGCATGATCAATTTCTCTTTTATTCTTTTGGCTGCGCGCTTTTTGACATACTTGTCGACATCGCTTCTGGTAAAGATTTTATAGATTTCTCCTAGAGTGGCAAAGCCAATCACTTCTGATCCGTCTGGAAGGTCCAATATCTCATAGTACGCTTTTAAAATACCCTCCTTGCCTTCATAAAACTTTATTTTTGGCTTATTGGGGCCAGTTGACGTGAGTAGGGATAAGTCAGGGAGTAGACTTTCCAGGATGTCTTTTTGCCGGTCAATGATTTTTTGCAGTTTTTTTGGCTCAGTTCCACTGTAAAGCTTTCTTTTGCCGGAAATACTGACTTCCAAAAGCCCTTTTTCGACCATTTCGCCCAAAAATTCATAAATTGTGCCGCGTTTAAGGCCTGATTTTTGAGCTAACTTGGCAACAGTAGCAGGGCCAGTTTCTAGGGAAATCAAATAAAGCCGAGCTTCTTTTTTGCTCAGACCAAGTTTTTCCAGGGAATTTATTTGACTGCTCATAAATTAAAGATATTTGTATAAAAAAACCGACACTTTTATCTAAATTAAGTATATCATATTAATTAAAGTGTGTAAATAGTGCTATAAATAGGAAAAAGTGTCGACAAAAACTTTAAAAATAAGTGTCGGTTTAGTATTGACAAATCTCTTCAAACATGCTAATATAGACCGTTAGCATGAGCTGACGGTAAGTTATTTCACAACTAAATAGAAAAGGAGATTCTATGAAGAAAGTATGCGCAATTATATTTTTGGCAATTATTCTTGGTATTTTTTTTGGTCTCAAAGGAGTTCCCACGATTACCTTGTATTTAAATGAGATAGGATTTCTCAACTGGCTATCTGCTAATGAATGGCTTATTGATCTGCTCATATTTGCTCCATTGGTGGTTATTTTTTCGTATTACATTAGTTACAACTCAAAAAAAGGAGAAAGTCATGAGAAAAAGCGTAAAACTGGGAGATAAAGATGTTAATGAATACGTTAAAAAAACGTATTTAAAAAATTTCAATACGCTTCTTTTCGGACCCAGTACATTTATTCCACATCTCTATGAAATATTTGAAGTTACAGAACCGCTTGAACTTACTTCTGGTATTTGGGTAACAGCTGTTCCTATCTTGGAAATAGGAATTTATCGATTAACGAATTGTCTTGGATGCGAAGTGTATCATGTTGAAAAATATGAGCATGGGTGCTGGAATCGCTTCGGTGGAATCTTTGTAATTGATGAAGAGAATGAAGTTCAAATTGATTGGCGAGGAACAAGGCCGGCCATAGTTCAATATGAAATACCGCTATAGTGTATAAGGTAAGGGAAATGAATCTATTTCCCTTACCGCTCTTATTGAGTTCATCATAGTGGTGGATTTATAGGATGGCACAATCAAAGGAGAGAATCATGAAAATAAAACACACTTGTCTAACAAGAAAAGAAATTGATGATGTTTTTTGTTTTCCTATAGGGAAGAGGAATTCATTGCTCATTTCGTTGCTGGTGAATGCTGATAGCTGCGATGAATGCATGAAACGGATTTGCAGAAGAGGAGATCGATTAGAAACGCTAAACGAAACCATATTAGCAGTATTTTACGAAGTAGTTCTTGGTTCTTCAAAAAATAAGGAAAGAAAGAGGGAACGAGAAATTGCAATAAGGATACTTAGGTTGGCGAATCAAATAGTCGGCTTGAGAAGAAATGAGATAGTAAATAGGTTGGAGGAATGATATTAACAAAAGCGGAGTCCATCGGGACTACCGCTTTTTCTTTTTGAAACAAAGTAATACTTACTGCGGTAAGAATTTATATAAGTATTAATATTGAATATATGAATAATCAAAATGAAAAATCGTTTGTTCTGGAAAGAGTTTTCGACGCGCCAAAGGAAAAAGTTTGGAAAGCATGGACAACTCCTGAAATGGTAAAAAAATGGTGGGGACCAAATGGTTTTTCCTGTCCTGTTGCTAATATAGATTTCACTCAAGGCGGAAAATATTTATTCTGCATGAGGAATGAAGCTGATAGTAAGGATTATTGGAGCACGGGGGAATATGAGAAAATTGAACCAATGGAAAGAATTGTAGTGAGTGACAGTTTTGCTGACGCGGAAGGTAATCGCATGCCAGCTTCATATTATGGTATGGGCAGTGATTGGCCGACAATAATGAATATACAAACAACCTTTGATGAGGTGGATGGTAAAACAAAATTAACTATTAAATACGATAACCTTGCGGGTTTCAGCGAGAAGGATTTTCAAGACATGAATCAGGGTTGGAACGAATCGCTTGATAAATTAGAAAAAGTTTTAGCATGACGATATTCATGATTATGTTTAGCATAAGAGGCAGTTTTTAGTGGCTGCCTTTTATGTATTTGTGTCTTTCTATTTTTTTAAAAAAGCGTATACTGATATTCATGAATACAAAAAACTCACATGGATATTTGCCAGTACTGGCGGCGTTGGGAGGCAATGTTTTTATTATGGT
>LBTS01000021.1 GCA_000992165.1 Candidatus Moranbacteria bacterium GW2011_GWC2_37_8
GAAGTTTCTTCAGGAGATATTTTGTGCGGAAAGATTACACCGAAAGGTGAAGGAGATTTGACTCCAGAAGAAAGATTGCTTCGCGCTATCTTTGGTGAAAAATCTAAAGACGTGAAAGATTCATCACTATATCTTCCACATGGAGAACACGGAAAAGTTGTAGACATTAAGATTCTTTCAAGAGAACAAGGCGACAAACTTTCAACAGGTGTTATCAAGCAAATCCAAGTTTCAGTTGCTCAACTTCGCAAAGTTTCTGTTGGAGATAAGCTCGCTGGACGACATGGAAACAAAGGTGTTATTTCAAGAATTGCTCCAGTTGAAGACATGCCATATCTTCCAGATGGTACTCCGATTGATGTGATTTTGAATCCACTGGGTGTTATCTCCCGTATGAACATCGGACAGATTTTGGAAACTCATCTTGGATGGGCAGCACGCGAACTTGGATATAAAGCTGCTACTCCTGCCCTGGACGGAATCACTGAAGAAGACATCAAAGGAGAACTTCGCGCAGCTGGTCTTCCAGAAAGCGGAAAAATCAGACTTATCGATGGTAAGACTGGAGAACTTTTCGATAACGAAACAACGGTTGGTGTTATGTATGTGATGAAACTGAACCATTTGGTTGAAGACAAATTACACATGCGCTCAATCGGACCATACTCACTTATAACTCAGCAACCGCTTGGAGGTAAGGCGCAGTTCGGAGGTCAGCGTTTTGGAGAAATGGAAGTGTGGGCTTTGGAAGGTTATGGCGCAGCGTACACATTGCAAGAAATGCTCACAATTAAATCTGATGACGTATTAGGACGAAGCAAAGCATACGAATCTATCATTAAGGGAGAAAAAATCAAGAGTCCAAATATTCCTGCATCATTCCACGTGCTCGTAAATGAGCTTAAGGGCTTATGTTTGGATGTGGAATTGGTTGATTCAAAAATGAAAGATGACGATGATGATAAAGAGGAGAGTGTCTACACTGAGAGCGCTTTGGACGCAGACGTTGATCAAATTTAATTTAAACTTTGTAATAAACTTAAAACTTCATACATCCGATAGGGCTCAACCCTCACCTGTCACGAGTACGTGACATCCTCTCCCTTCCAGGGAGAGGAGGATAAAGAAGAAAACATCTTATGGAAAATATTACTAAAGTGAGCGATTTCAATAGCGTCCGACTCAGACTCGCCAGCCCGGACAGCATCATGAATTGGTCTCACGGTGAAATTACCAAACCAGAAACAATCAACTATCGCACACAGCGATATGAAAAAGACGGACTATTCTGTGAAAAAATCTTTGGACCTTCTAAAGATTGGGAATGTTATTGTGGAAAATACAAACGAATCAGATATAAGGGAATCGTTTGCGACAAGTGCGGAGTTGAAGTAACTCGCTCAATTGTTCGTCGCGAAAGAATGGGGCACATTAAATTGGCTGTTCCTGTTTCTCACATTTGGTTTTTGCGAGGTGTTCCATCAAAAATCGGAAGCGCTTTGGGAATTGGTGTTCAAGATCTTGAAAAAGTTATCTATTTTTCAGCTTACATCATTAAGGATGTGAACGAAGAAGTTCGTGACCGAGTGGTTGATCAGCTTGAACAGGAATATAAAGCCAAGCAGAAAGAAATCAAATCCGGAAAAACTGAAAACGAGCGTGGAATTGAAACCATGCTTGATGAACTTCGCGACCAATATAAAGGTGTGAAAGATGATTTGAAGAATTTGAAACCTATGCAGGTTCTTTCAGAACTTGAATATTTCAATCTTTCATCTCGCTACGGTCAGGTTTTTTCAGCTGGAATCGGTGCTGAAGCAGTTCGCTCAGTGCTTGAAAGCATGGACATCGATAAGATGATCAAGCATGTAAAGAAAGAATTGGAAAATGAAGATACTGCTGACAAGAAAAAACTTTTCAAGCGAATGAAATTATTCCAAGGATTCAAGAAAGCAAAATTGAAATTGGAATGGATGCTTCCGACCGCTATCCCGGTTATTCCACCAGATCTTCGCCCTATGGTTGCTCTTGATGGAGGACGCTTTGCAACTTCAGACCTGAACGACTTGTATCGCCGAATCATCAACAGGAATAATCGTTTGAAAAAATTGATTGACTTGGGAGCTCCTGAAGTTATTACTCGAAATGAAAAACGCATGCTGCAAGAAGCGGTTGATGCACTTTTCGACAACTCTGCTCGCAAAGGACAATCATCAGTTGCTGCTTCAACCGGACAAAGAAGACCTCTTCGCTCATTGGCTGACGCGCTTAAGGGTAAACAAGGACGTTTCCGTCAAAACCTTTTGGGAAAGCGCGTGGATTATTCTGGACGCAGCGTTATTGTTGTTGGACCGCAGCTTAAACTTCATCAAGCTGGTCTTCCTAAGAAAATGGCTTTGGAACTTTTCAAACCATTCATCATCAACAAGCTGATTGAAAAAGAATACGCTCACAATGTTAGAACTGCTGGAAGAATGGTTGACGCCGAAGCTGAAGAAGCATATGAAATCTTGGATCAAATCATTGAACATCACTATGTGCTTTTGAACCGCGCACCTACACTTCATCGTTTGTCTATTCAGGCTTTCCAACCGGTTCTTATCGAAGGAAAAGCTATTCAAGTTCATCCGATGGTGTGTGCCGCTTTCAATGCTGACTTCGATGGAGACCAGATGGCTGTACATGTTCCTTTGACTGACCAAGCTCGCGAAGAAAGTGCAAACATTATGCTTTCTTCTAAGAACCTTTTGAAGCCTGCATCTGGAGTTCCAATCGCAGTGCCTTCTAAAGATATCGTGCTTGGAATATACTTCATTACTCATCTTAAAGCTGCAATGTTGGGAGAAGGAAAGCTATTTGCTTCTATTGAAGAAGCACTCTTGGCCTACCAACTGGGATTTGTGGCGGTTAATGCTAAGGTTAAAGTTGATGTGGCAGGACATGGAGTTTTGGAAACTTCAGTTGGACGCATTATGCTTAATGATATTTTGCCAGAAGAACTTCGTTTCGTTAACGAAGAAATGACCAAGAAAGAAATTGATCAATTGGTTGCTAAGATGCTTCGCATGAAAGGACAGGAAGAAACTGCAGCTTTCATTGACCGCATCAAATCTCTTGGATTCAAAATGGCATCACGCTCCGGAATCAGTTGGGGAATGGATGATCTTAAACAATCACCAGTGAAAAAGGATGCCATGATTAAAGCTGAAGGCGAAGTTTCCACAATCAATGGGCAATATGCAATGGGACTTCTTACTGAAGAAGAAAGAAAAAATCGTGTGATTGAAATTTGGAACCGAACAAAAAATATTATCGCTGATGATGTTAAAGCATCGCTTGATAAAGAAGGGTCAGTATACACCATGGTGCATTCTAAAGCTCGTGGATCTGAATCAGTAGTGGTACAGATGATGGGTATGAAAGGACTTGTGGCTGGACCGACTGGAGAAACAATTGAACTTCCAGTAAAAAGCTCTTTCAAAGAAGGTTTCAATGTTTTGGAATATTTCATTTCAACTCATGGAGCTCGAAAAGGTATGGCTGACACCGCTCTTCGAACTGCGACTGCCGGATATTTGACTCGAAGGCTTGTTGACGTTGCTCAAGACATCATCGTTCGCGAAGAGGATTGCGGAGACATCGAAGGCGCATACATCTACAAAGAAGACAGTGATAAAATTGGACAAAGTTTTGCAGTTCGCGTTGAGGGAAGAACTGTTATTGAAGACATTATTGATCCAGCAACTAAGGAAGTTTTGATCAAAGCTGGAACACTTGCAACAAAAGAAGACGGAATGGCGGTTGAAAAAGCTGGAATTCCTCAAGTTAAAATCAGAAATGTGGTTACTTGCAAAAGCAAACGCGGAATCTGTCGCACTTGTTATGGAATCGATCTTGGACGAAGCAATTTGGTTCAAATAGGACAAGCTGTTGGTATCGTAGCTGCTCAAGCTATTGGAGAACCTGGAACACAGCTTACTATGCGTACCTTCCATACTGGAGGTGTTGCGGGCGGAAGCGATATTACCCAAGGTCTTCCACGAGTTGAAGAAATCTTCGAATGTCGTCCTCCAAAGGGTGAAGCGATGATTTCAGAAGTCGATGGAACAATTACTGACGTTGTGAGTGAGAATAAGAAAACTGTTACTATCAAAATTACAACAACCGAAGGTGAAGAGAAGGAATATCAAGTTCCTAGCGAATCAACACTTATCGTTTCTAAGGGACAACTTGTCGGAAAAGGAACACAATTCAATGAGGGTCATATTGATCTTAAGAAATTGTATGAAACCATGGGGCAAGAAGCTATCCAACGATATGTTATTCAGGAAATTCAAGAAATTTATGCAGCGCAAGGTGAAGGAATCAACGACAAGCATGTTGAAGTTATCATTCGCCAAATGCTAAGCCGCATGAAAGTTATTGAAGCTGGAGACACGGATCTTCTTCCTGGAGACATTGTTGAAAAAGATCAATTCGAAGAATCAAATGAAGAGGCTTTGAAGAACAAAGAAGAAATTGCAACTGGTGAACAACTCATCATGGGTATCACTAAAGTTTCTCTTTCAACTGAATCATTCCTTTCATCTGCTTCCTTCCAAGAAACTGCTCGCGTTTTGATTAACGCCGCTGTGACTGGAAAAGACGATCGCCTCCGAGGCTTGAAGGAAAACGTTATTATCGGACGCTTGATTCCTGCAGGAACAGGATACCGAAAGTAGGTTGTAGGAATTAGGAATTAGGTTGTAGGAAATTCAATACAAAACTTCGCCATTTGAATGGCAGTATGGAACGAAAACACCCAGCATTTAGCTGGGTGTTTTTTGCTGTTGAAAATGAATGCGTACTTATCCACACCCTTCTCTTGCAGTGATAAAGTATCAGTGATAGAATAACATCATAAGACATGAAATATGGAACATGAAACATGGAGCATGGAACAATGGTTTTTAATAAAAAAACAAAATGAAGAAGAAACAAGAAAACTCATTGGTTCCACAGGAAATTATTGAACAAAAAATATTCTTAATACATGGAAAGAAAGTAATGTTGGATAAGGATTTGGCGCTATTGCATGGTGTGCAAACAAGAGATTTAAATAAAGCAGTCAAGAGAAATATTGAAAGATTTCCTAATGATTTCATGTTTCAACTTTCCAGAGAGGAATTTGGGACTTTGATGTTCCATTTTGGAACATCAAAGGAGGTTGAGGATATAGAACGTAAATATGACAAAAGATTTAAAGTAGTATTTGACATACTTAGAAGCCTCATTGAAAACAATAAAAAAGAAATTTCAATAGAAAAGAAAGAAGAAATAGGTTTTAAAACAATAAAACATTAGCCATATAAACATATAAACACTAATTTTTCTGAAGCTAAGAAGCTAAAAAGCTAAAGCCTAAGAAGCTAACTTATGAAACTGACATCCAAACAGAAAAACATTCTCGAATCAATTCGCGAACTCACCTTGCAACAAGGTGAAAAACCAACAAGTTATCGTCTGCACAAGTTTCTTTCTTCAAGGGGGATTGAAGAAAGCATGAAGGGCGTGATGCAAGTGGTTGAATCATTGGAAAAAAAGGATCTCATCACGCGCGACGAAAATAAGAAAATATATTTAGTTGAAAATGACAACTATGGAGATTCGCAAAACATTCTTTCCATTCCACTATATGGCCTGGCATCATGCGGGGAAGCGCTGGCTTATGCTGATGATGTGGCGGATGATTTTCTGCAAATTTCCAAAAGTCTTTTCCATCGGGTTGAGCCGGAAAAATTATTCGCAGTCAAAGCACTTGGCGACTCAATGAATAAGGATGGAATTGCTGATGGAGATTATGTGATTTTTGAAAAAGCAGAAATGGATGGAGAGTTTGAAGGAAAGATTGTTGTTGCAGTGATCAATGGAATGGCGACAATCAAGCGCTATAAGAGCGTTGGAAACGGGGTGATAGGATTATTTCCTCATTCAACCAACGATACTCATCATCCGATTTATTTGTCAGAAGTTGATGTGATTTTTGTAGCTGGAATATTTCGCAAAGTTTTGCCAGTTAAGTTTATAAGTTTGTAGAATGTGGATTTGCTGTTCATTATTATCTAGTGAAACGAGTGAAATGATTAGCCAGCAGGCTAGCATTTCCGAGTGAGCGACGATACCAAAAGGTTTAATACCTCGAGGCTTGCCTCGTGAGCCCAAAGGGTCCAGGGCTTTCCCTGGGGTATTAATACCCTTTTATTGATGGAGTTTACTTTCCGTTTACTGAAATAAAAATAAAAGTCACCAGCCACTATTGTCATTAGCTACTAAATTTAAAAAGCGACTAGTGATAAGTGGCCCAGTGACATAGCAATTACGTATGCACGCAATAATCATAATTGAATATATAGTTGCTCTATTGATAGGATCATATTCTATTGGATTATTGGTCGTCTGGATTTATGAGCTCAAGAAAAATGCGCTCTACACTGAAATGCAAAAACGAATCAAGCTTCTGGAAAGTCTTCATCTTAACGCGGCACTTAGATATGCAAAGAGATACAAGATAATGGAAGACTACAGAAGGTCTACTGAAATGCTGGAGCGGGTGCAAAAATTTATCTTAGAAAATGTGTTATTTATAGCTAGACGTAATGGTTCAATCAAGAACATTTTCCACACCTAGCTATAAAATATGAAAATAAAAAAAGCTCCTTTCTGGGAGGGTACATTTACAATTAAATATGTTGTATACTGTAGGAGTACTCCTGAATATATGTTAAAATATAGTTATTATTGTCGAATGGAGTGAGTGAAACGAAGAGTATTCTGCCCGTTGGCGGATTCGTTTCTGAATAAATAATAACAACAAAAATACCTATTTATGGGAAGGAAAAAAAAGGAAACAATAGAAATAGAAAAAGAGGAGCAGTCTCCGATTGTGCATGGTGACGCTAAACGTAGCGCCGTGGCAATTTTTTTGTTCGCATTGGCGATTCTTTTCGTGCTAGGGTTTTTGTCTGACGCGAAAATAGTTGATGCTGGACCACTTGGGAAATTCCTGGATTCTGTCGCTGGATGGATGTTCGGCGTAGGAAAATACATTTCTCCAATAGTGCTCATTATGGCTGGGATAATTCTATTGTTTCGAAAAGAAACACTATTTTATGTTTCTAAGATAGCTGGAATCTTTATGGCTTTCGCCAGTGTTTTGGGGCTTATTCATATATTGGCATATGAACCTGACAAAATGCTTGCGATTGCAAAGGCAGGAGAGGGCGGCGGTTTCCTGGGTTATATCTTGGGAATTGTATTTTTCAAATTAGTCGGAACAATCGGCAGCAGTGTGATTTTGGTGGCCTTAATGCTTATCGGAATTATTGTTGCGTTCAATTTCTCATTGGTCAGCTTATTTCAGAAATTTATTAAAAGAAAAACTGAAGAAAGTGAGGAAGAAAATTCTGATCCCGAAGATGAGGATGAAGAAGAAACTCAGGGAGATCCGATTATCGCAGTTGAAAAAGAACAGTCAGTTGAGGAAGAAGAATTTGTTCCAGACGCTGAGGAAGAAGAAACTGAAAGTCGAATGGATCACGTCTTGAAAAAAGCTGCAGCTTGGATGCCTAAAGGAAAAGAAAAAGAGAAGGAAAAAAAGCAGCATCAAACCGCTATGAATTGGGAACTTCCACCAGTGGACCTCCTTGAAGCTTCAATTGAGAAAGCGCAAGGTGGGGATGTGAAAAAAAATGCTAAAATCATCCAAGACACATTGCGTAATTTTGGAATTGAAGTTGAGCCAGGTGAAATCAAAACTGGGCCAACTGTGACCCAATATAGTTTCAGACCTGCAGTAGGTGTTAAGCTTAGTAGAATCACCACACTTAGTAGCGACCTAGCTCTCAGATTAGCTGCAAGGCAGGTTCGTATCGAAGCTCCTATTCCTGGTAAGTCTATGGTTGGTATAGAAGTTCCAAACAAAACCACTGCAACTATCAGGATGCCCGAGCTCCTGCAAGCTTTGGAATTCGAAAATAGAAAATCAAATTTGCTTTTGGCTCTTGGAAAAGATGTCAGTGGAAATTATATTTTTGGAGATTTGAAAAAGATGCCACATCTTTTGATTGCTGGCTCTACGGGCTCTGGAAAAAGTGTTTGCGTAAACACCATTTTGATTTCAATGCTATATCAGAATTCTCCTGAGGATTTGAGACTTATTCTTGTTGACCCAAAACGTGTTGAACTCACACCATACAATGGAATCCCACATTTATTGGCGGACGTTATTGTGGAGAACGGAAAAGTTCTTAGCGCTTTGAAATGGGCAATTGGAGAAATGGAACGTCGCTACAAATTGCTGCAAGGTGTTGGTTCAAAGGATATCAGTTCATTCAACAAGAAAGCTGAGAGTGGAGAATTATTCAAGAAGATTAATACAGAGACTGGAGAAATAACTGAAGAAGCCGTTGAAAAAATTCCATATATTGTTATTGTGATTGATGAGCTTGCTGACCTTATGGCTTCTCATGGAAAAGAAGTTGAAGGCGCTATCATTCGTTTGGCTCAAATGGCTCGTGCAATTGGAATTCATTTGATTCTCAGTACGCAGAAGCCGATTGTGACAGTTATCACAAGTCTTATCAAATCCAACATCCCGACTCGCATAGCTTTCCGTGTGCCTTCCTTGATGGATTCGCGAACAATTTTGGATGCTAGCGGTGCCGAAAAATTATTGGGAAATGGCGACATGTTATTTTCCGCAGCGGAAGCAGTTG
The DNA here is from genome assembly GCA_000992165.1 of Candidatus Moranbacteria bacterium GW2011_GWC2_37_8. Taxonomy (GTDB): domain Bacteria; phylum Patescibacteriota; class Minisyncoccia; order Moranbacterales; family GWC2-37-73; genus GWC2-37-8. The sequence continues at coordinate 8,754 of LBTS01000021.1, forward strand.
ACCTTAGACGCGTGCAAGGAGTTTTTGTTTCAGAAGAAGAAGTTAAGCGTGTGGTTGATTTCATCAAGAAGCAAAAGTTTGAAAAGATTGAGGATGATCTGGAAGATGATATTGTGACGGCTAATCCGGAACCTAAAGGAAATAAGAATGGCGAAGTCACAACAACCTATACAGGTGATAAAATTGATTTTGCTGACGTGGATTCAAATGATCAAGAAGATGCTTTGTATGAAGAAGCAAAAAAGATAGTCATACAAGCTGGAAAAGCTTCATCATCTTTATTGCAGAGAAGATTGAGGGTTGGATATTCGCGCGCAGCCAGACTCATTGACATGCTCGAGGACAACGGTATCATTGGTGAGGCTGATGGTGCTAAACCTCGTGAAATCCTGGTTGCTCAAGGACAACCTGCATATGATGAGCCAATGATGGACCAAGCAGCTAGGGATAAATGGCAAATGTAGCACTCGCAGCGTGCAAGCCTAAAGCAAAAAGTCCATCAAGTCCATCAATCTTGGGGAGAATTGCTTGAAAGACTTTAAAGACTTTATAGACTTTTAACTTCAGTATGGTTCGATTTACTACCAAAAAAATAGACTCGCTTACACTAGGTGAGCGCATGAAAAAGATTCGAGACGAGCGTCGTTTAAGTTTGGCAGAAATCTCCAAAAGCACCAAAATACAAGTTAAATATCTTGAATATCTTGAAGAAGGCGAATACCTTAAACTCCCAGCTGATGTTTATGTCAGAGGATTTCTAAGGAGCTATGCTATTTTTATGGGACTTAATGAAACTGCTCTTTTCAAGCAATATGAACGTGAAAAGGGAATTCATAAAAACATTAAAAAAATAGCTGACTGCGACACTAGGAGTAATCCGATAAACTTTTCAAGTCTAGTCATTACTCCGAAGATGATTATTATCGGAATGGTTTTATTTTTGGTAGTAAGCAGCTTCGTGTATCTTTATGCTCAGGTTAATAATTTCGTTTCAGCTCCACGCTTGGTTATTATGAAGCCTGCGGACGGCTCATTAACGGAAGGAACCTCAACACATGTAACTGGTGTGGCGGAAAAAGATGCCTTGGTTTTCATTAATGATCAAAAAGTTTTGGTCAATGAAAACGGTGAATTTAGCGAAGATGTTGGGTTAAGGCCTGGCCAGAACATGATAACAGTCAAAGCTCGCAGCAAATTTGACAAGGAGGCTTCGCAGTCAGTTTCAGTGAATGCTAACTTTCAAAATTCAGCTAATGAAGCTATTGAGGGTAGTCCAGAGGGAATTGAGAATATTCAACAAGAAAGCAAACCATTTTTTGCTGAAATATATGTGAGTCCAAACCCAACCTGGCTTTCAATTGAAGTTGATGGGGAGGTGAAATATAGCGGAGTGTTGGATCCTAAATTGCGTCAAACTTTTAATGCTGATAGGAACATCAGTGTAACGTCTACAAATGGAAATGAAACATTTGTGAAAATAAACGGAAAAGACTTAGGAAAATTAGGTGAAAATCCTGCAATCACAAAGGATGTGATCTATGATGCTAATGGAAAAGTTGAGAATATATAAATCAAAATTAAAAAAGTAATTGTTAAATTGTTACATTGTTATGGATTTTTTAACCATTTAGCAATTTAACAATTTGGTAATATGAATTGTATGGCAAAGGAAAAAAAGGCTCCAAAAGAAGCTGTGGAAAGAATGAAAAATGTTGATCAAAAAGATATTGATAAATTGGTTGATGATATCCAGGAAAAATTTGGTGAGGGTATGATTATGAAATTGGGCGATGTGAAAAGGGTGGATATCGAAGCTATCCCAACCGGAAGTGTTTCACTTGATATTGCCACAGGTATTGGTGGTGTGCCACGCGGACGCATCGTAGAAATTTATGGACCTGAGTCATCAGGAAAAACAACTCTGACTTTGCACATCGTAGCTAATGCTCAAAAGCAAGGAGGAACCGCTGCCTTTGTTGATGCTGAACATGCGCTTGATCCCGAATATGCCAAAAAGATTGGCGTAGACATTAAGAACCTCCTGGTATCACAACCTGACACTGGTGAGCAAGCATTAGACATTGTGGAGTCATTGGTACGCTCAGGAGTGGTGGATGTCATCGTAGTGGACTCAGTGGCAGCCTTGGTTCCCAAAGCTGAAATTGAGGGAGAAATGGGGGATCAGCATGTCGGAAGACAAGCGCGTCTGATGTCACAAGCTCTTCGAAAACTAACTGCAATTATTTCTCGCTCTAATGCGACAGTGATTTTCATCAATCAGATCCGTATGAAAATCGGTGTGATGTTTGGAAATCCTGAAACAACCACTGGCGGCCAGGCTTTGAAATTTTATTCGTCAGTGCGCATTGAAGTTCGCCGCGCTGCTCAAATTAAAAAGGGTGAAGACGTAGTTGGAAATCGTGTGAAAGTTAAGATTGTGAAAAACAAGGTTGCTCCTCCATTTAAAACTGCTGAATTCGATATTATGTATAATGAAGGAATTTCGTTGGCTGGCGATCTCCTGGATGCTGGCGTGAAATATGAGATTGTTAAAAAATCTGGAAACTCACTTTCATATGGAGAAACAAAACTTGGAGCAGGGCGCGAAAGTGCGAAAGCATTTTTGAGAGAGGATAAAAAAACTGCTGACAAAATTTTTAAAGAAATTGCAGAGAAAGCAAAACTAGCAGTTTTATAAACGCTTGAATCATGAATCATGAAGTACGAATTACGCTTGATTCATGATTCGTAATTCATGGTTCCATTTTTGCCATTGACAAATGGCAAAAATGGGTGTATAATGGATTTATAGAGTTAAGAACCGGGTGATTTATCGCCACGGTTCTTTTCTTTTTGTCTCAAGAAATTGGTCTAAATTAAGCCATTTTATGAGATTATCCATTTCGGTAGAAGTGGTGTATAATATTAATAATTAGTTAATTAATCAATTTGTTCGGGGGAGCAATTAAAACAAAAAAATATGCAAACCACACACAAATGCACTCATTGTGCAAAGAGACACAAAGAAGAAACACAATCAGAGGAATTTAATTTTGCAGTGTTAGTAGCTTTGGTTCCCCTGATGGTCTTCACATTGTTCGGACAAATCGGACTTTTCTAGATCAAAAAAATCCCGCTTGCGGGATTTTTGTTCATAAATATATCTTTATTAATTGAAATAATTAATTTAAATAAAAAAATGGAAGAAGAAAAAATCAATGCTCTGTTTGGAGTGGAGCAAGAGCCAACAGGAAATGTGGAAGTAGTGCCGCAACAGATTCAATCACCTGAATTGAATTTAAGTGAAAGCGTAAATCGCGACTTCAATATTAAGGATGCATTTAATTTTGGTTGGGAAATTTTCAAAAAGAATAAGCAAATATTATTAATCTTGCCACTGGTATATTTTGCGGTTTTAATTGCTTGTTCGATAATACTAGATTTGCTGAAGGAAAATTTTACACTTAGTTTGATTGCTAATATTTTTTATATTGCTCTAAATATTCTTGTAAGTATCGGAATAATTCAGATATTTTTTAGTTTATCCCGTGGAGGTGCAGTTAAAATTAAGGACTTATTTGGAGGTAAAAAACATTTTTGGAGATTTGCAGGTGGAAGTATTCTGTATGGATTCATTGTTGGTATTGGATATCTCCTGTTGATTATTCCTGGAATTATCTGGCAAATAAAATATGGATTCTTTCA